>CALKIP010000231.1 GCA_937995995.1 uncultured bacterium | reverse complement strand
TTGGATCATCTCCCGCTGGAACGCCCAGGTGTCGTAGCTCTCCTGCTGCTGCGCGTGGACGGGCTGGGGCGCGGCGAGGGCGATGAGCGGGACGATCGCGCAGAGGACAGCGCCGAGGGTGGATCGTTTCATCGTCGTTTCCGGCGAAGGTGGGTTCTGGATCGGGGCCGGCCGTCGCCTCACCCCGGCAGCTCGATCTCCGGCTCTTCCGGGTGCCGGCGGTACAGCACGACGGTGCGGCCGATCACCTGGACCAGCTCGGCGCCGTCGATGCGGTCGGCCAGCGCCTGGCCCGTCTCCCGTGCGTTCTCGGGCGCGGCCTCGAGCACCTTGACCTTGAGCAGCTCGCGGGTGTTGAAGGCGTCCTCGACGGTGTGGACGGTGGAGTCGGTCACGCCCTCCTTGCCGATCTGGAGGATCGGCTTGAGGGGGTGCGCGAGTGACTTGAGGTGCGCACGCTGCTTCGAGGTCAGGGGCACGGCGGTTTCCTCCGCGGGTGTTTCGGGGCTCGGTTGCATTGCGTCCAATAATCGTCTTCACCGTGGCGGAGTGCAACGCGGCGCCGGAATCATACCGGGAAACGAGAGGGCGGCCACGGTCCGAAGTCCGCGGCCGCCCCGCCACATGCCGGGAAGGTGACTCAGGCCAGCCCGACGATCGTCCCGTCCGGCTCGACCGTCATCCGTTCGGCTGCCGGACTCGCGCCGAGGCCGGGCATGACCATGACGTCGCCGGTCTGGGCGACGACGAAGCCCGCACCCGCCGACGGCCGCACCTCGCGCACCGTGATGCGGAAGCCGCGTGGGCGGCCGAGCAGATTCGGGTCGTCGGAGAAGGAGTACTGCGTCTTGGCCATGCAGACGGGCACGTCGCGCAACCCGATCTCCTCGAGGCGGGCGAGCTCCCTCGCGGCGGCGGGGAGGAAGTCGACGCCGTCGGCGCCGTAGATCTCGCGTGCGATGATCTCGATCTTGTCGGCAAGCGGCTGCTCGAGGTCGTAGAGCGGCCGGAAATCCGCCTCGCCCCTCTCGACGACCTCGCTCACCACGTCGGCCAGCTCGAGCACGCCCTCGCCGCCCGCGCCCCACGGGTCGGCGACCGCGACTGGGACGCCGAGCGCCTCCATGGCGCGCACGAAGGTCTGGATCTCGGCGTCGGTGTCACTCGTGAAGCGGTTCAGCGCGACGATCGGCGGCACACCGAACTTCCGCACGTTCTCGACGTGGGCGACGATGTTCTCCATCCCGCGCTCGAGTGCGGCGACGTCCTCGCGTCCGAGCTCCCTGAGCGGCACGCCGCCGTTCAGTTTCAGGGCGCGGATCGTGCCGACGACGACCGCGGCGTCCGGGCGCAGCCCGCCGGTGCGGCACTTGATGTCGAAGAACTTTTCCGCGCCCAGATCCGCGCCGAAGCCGGCCTCGGTGACGACGATGTCGCCGAGTGTGAGGCCCGCGCGCGTCGCGATCAGCGAGTTGCAGCCGTGGGCGATGTTGCCGAACGGGCCCGCGTGCACGAAGGCGGGCGTGCCGCCGAGCGTCTGGACCAGGTTCGGAGCGAGGGCGTCCTTGAGGAGGAGCGTCATCGCGCCCTCCGCGCCCAGGTCACGGGCACGGACCGGCTCGCGATCCTTGTTGTAGGCGACGATGATCTCGCCCAGACGGTGCTTCAGATCGTCGAGGTCCGTGGCCAGTGCGAAGATCGCCATGATCTCCGAGGCCGTCGTGATCATGAAGCCGTCCTCGCGCGGCACGCCGCCGTTGATGCCGCCCAGCCCGATGACGATGTGACGCAGTGCGCGGTCGTTCATGTCGACCGCGCGCTTCCAGACGATGCGCCGCGGATCGATCTCCAGCGTGTTCGGCCGGTGCAGGTGGTTGTCCAGCATCGCCGAAAGGAGCGCGTGCGCGGAGGTGATCGCGTGGAAGTCGCCGGTGAAGTGCAGGTTGATGTCGGCCATCGGCACGACCTGCGAGTAGCCGCCGCCCGCCGCACCGCCCTTGAGTCCGAAAACCGGGCCCAGGCTCGGTTCGCGCAGGCAGAGCACAGGGTTGCGACCGCGCAGGTTGAGGGCATCCGCGAGCCCGACCGACAGCGTCGACTTCCCCTCGCCCGCGGGCGTCGGGTTGATCCCGGTGACCAGCACCAGCTTGCCGCGCGGCTCGCCGCGACGACGGATCACCTCCAGTGGGACCTTCGCCTTGTTGCGGCCGTACGGCTCGATCTCCGACTCCGTGAGCCCCAGCTTGGCCGCGATGTCGACGATCGGCTCGAGGGTGGCGGACTGCGCGATCTGGATGTCCGTCGGCATGAAGGCTCCTTCGCGAGTGAGCGGGATTGGGGGTGGCCCTGCCCGGCACGGGCCGCACGAGCCGCGGAGGCCGCAGTCGCGAACGTCGTGGGGCAGGCGTGGATGCTCGACCTCCTCCGTCGCCCGACGCTTCGATGGCGCGGTGTCCGCATTCTGTGTCCAAGGCAGCGGAGGGGCAAGAGTGGAGCGCTCCGGAGCGCGACGAAGTGCAGGGATGCGGTCACGCTCCTTGACGCTCGCACCACTTCCAGACTACACCTTGGGCGATACCGAATTGGACTCGGGTGTCGCCGGCGAGCAGGCATGAGGGGCGAAGGGTTCGTACTTCTTGCCTTTCGAAGACTCGGATCGCCGCAAGCATCGCGAAATGGGCGGAGGTGACATGCTCGACGACATCGCTTCGACACCACTGCGCGTGGCCGAGGCCGTGCGCATGGCCTGCGTGCGAGCGGCGTTGGAGGCGTTCGAGGACGCCGGCATTCGTGGGCTCTGCGGCGAGGGAGCGCTGGAGTATGCCCTCGACGCGGTGCGACGGCTGGATGTGGAGGCGGTCGTGCGGGAGGCGTTGGACGGGCGGGAGTGAGAGGGCCGCTACGCGGCGGGAGGGCGCCGCCGAGCGGCGCGGGAGGGCTGGATGCCGCAGCGGAAGAGCGCCGCTCAGCGGCGCGGGAGAGCTGCCTTGCGGCGCGGGAGGGCTGGATGCGGCAGCGGGAGTGCGCCGCGCCGCGGCGCGGGAGGGGGCTGGAGAGTCGCGGGTTACGGTGCGCCGGCGTCGTCCACGCGGTCGATGACGTAGGCGACGATGGGTGAGCCGCGGCTCATCTTCACGGAAACCATCAACTCGTGCCCGTCGCGCTCGAAGAGGAGCACGCTCGGGTGCACCAGCGAGAGTCGCCACTCGTGCGCGGGCAGCGAGGCGCGGTGGAACGCCAGGATCGAATCGTGCGGCGCGTCGACGGCGAAGCTCCATGAGCCGCCATTCACGTGCGAGGTGGGCAGACCACGGGCGGTCCGAGTGGCCGGGTGCGGCTCAACGCCCCAGCCTGCCAACTCGTCCACGGCCTGCGTTTGGCGCACGAGCGTGTAGCCGAGGAGCGGCGTCACGACCAGTGCGCAGACGATGGAGACCACGCGGTAGCGGCGCGCGTAGCGGCGGCGGCCGGTGAAGCCGAGCCACGCCGCGGCCGCGCCGAGTGCGGCCTCGAGGGTCAGGAGCAGGAGCAGAGCGGGTTGCACGTTCAAAATCGGGAGCACGAGGTTGAGGTCCAGGCGTCGCCCCATCCAGCTTCGACCGGAGCGCCCCGGAAAGATAATCGCGCGCATGCGCCCGTCCATGGCGAGTGCCTTCGCCTCCGCCGAGGTACACGCGAGCACCTTCGGGTCGTCGCCAACGACGGAACTCGCCGTGACGCGAGGCTCGCCTTCCCCGTCCTCCTCACGGTCGCCTGGAGGCGGTGGGGGTGGCACAGTGAGTGCTGTCACGCGGCGCCCGGTCTGTGCGTTCCATCTCTGGAACCGACGGATCGGGCTGGCAGAGGAGGTAGGCATGGTTCGAAGTGTGTTCGCGGTCGTGGTCGCGTTGATGCTGTCGTCGTGCAGTCACGGGACGGAGATCTCGGAGCCGCAGATTTACGTGCATCCGGACGAGGCGTTCACACTGGAAGTCGGCCAGACGGCCGACGTCGAGCAGGGCCGCCTGCGCGTGACGTTCGAGAAGGTGCTCGAGGACTCCCGCTGCCCCGCCGACGTGGTGTGCGTCCATGCCGGGAACGCCCGCATCGCCCTCGACGTCGTCCACGACGGCACACCCGCCGACATCCAGCTCGACACGCGCCGGGAGGCCGTGAGCGCGGTCGTCGGTGATTTCGTGATCGCGCTCGTCGCACTGCACCCGTACCCCATCTCCGAACGGCCGCAGACCGAGCCGTCCGTCTACGAAGCCACGCTGAAGGTCACGCGCCGCTAAGGCTGCCGGCCGCACTCCAGGCGCCGGAGGCGACGACGCGCCCGACCGCCGCCACCGTTCGCACCTGAACCTGTCGGCTCGC
>CALKIP010000230.1 GCA_937995995.1 uncultured bacterium | reverse complement strand
CCTGGTAGAGCTCCGGCTGCGCAGCCGACGGGAAGAGACGATTCTCCGCCGCGTCGAGCCGCGCCGCGCCGTAGATCACGCCCTCGCCGTCCGCCGTGAAGGCGTACGGGTACTCGTCCACGCTGTGCACCGTCAGCCGCCGGGCCTCGCCGCCCTCGGCCGGCATGACGTAGACGTCGAAGTTGCCGTGACGGTCGCTCGCGAAGGCGATCTGTCGGCCATCACGACTCCAGACCGGCATGAAGTCGTGCGCGGTGTGCGTGGTGAGTTGCGTCGCCACGCCACCGGTTGTCGGCACGCGGTAGAGGTCGCCCCGATAGGTGAAGACCAGTGTGGCGCCATCCGGCGAGATGGCGGGGTAGCGGAGCCAGAGAGCACTCTCCTGAGCCGCGGCAGGTGCGGCGCAGCACAGCGCGGCGAAGAGCAGCGAGATCCTGATCATGAATCCACTTCGCGGGTGGGTGGGGACTGTTTCCGATCTCTCAATATGCCGCACGGGAGAAGGCTCGTCCACTGCCTGAGGAACCCGATCTCCCGCGCGTGAAATGTCACCTCACCCTTCCGCCCTCAACGCCTGCGTCGGATCGACCCGGAGCGCGCGTCTCAGTGGCACCGCGCACGCCGTGAGCCCCACGACCAGCATGAGGCCGTCCGCCGCGAGCAGCAGCAGTAGCTGGCGCATCGATCCGAGCCCCAACAATGCGGCCAGTCCGCTGCCGACGAGTACGCCCGCTCCGATCTGCAGGAACGCGCGTGAGAAGATGCCGGTCACGATCCGTCCCCGGGGCGCGCCGAGCGCGACGCGGATGCCGATCTCGCGCGTGCGTCGCGCGACGGTGAACGACATCAGCGAATGGATCCCGGTCGCCGAAAGTAGCAGCACGATGAACGCGATCAGCCAGGCGACCGAAGTCAGCGCCCAGTTCATCGTGGCCTCCCCGCCTCCCACCCGGGTGAGTGGCTGGACGTCGGTCAGCCGGATCCTGGGATCGACGGCGGCGGCAACCGCGCGCAGACGCGTGGCGAACGCTTCCGGATCGCGCACGCGCACCGCCAGGCTCCCCGCGCGCCCCGTGGGCAGGCTCGGCCGGTACATCGCGGATTGCTCCTCCGGCCGGGGCAGCTGCCAGCCGAAGTCCCTTACCATGCCGACGATTTCGTACCAGTCCTCCCCGGCACACTGTCGACCTCACCACTCACGATGCGGACGCGTCGACCGATCGGATTGCGGTCGCCGAACACGTGACGCGCGAACGATTGGTTCACGATCAGGACGCGACCGGTTTCGAAGTCGAGGGGCACGAAGTCACGACCGGCGACCACCGAGGTGCCGAAGGCGGCGAAGAAGCCGGGAGAGACGTGTACGAGCGTGCTCCTGCGCAGGCCGGTCACGGGTGCACCGGCCAACGTGTCGACTTCGATCTGGTACTTGAACTGGTCCATGACCGGGAGCCGGTCGGCGAACGCGACCTGCTCGACACCGGGCTCCGCCAGGAGCCGTCGCTCCAACTCGTCGAAGCTGATGCGGGCGCGCGCGACGAACCCGGCCGAATCGGCGACGTAGTCTTCGCGGTCGATGCTGACGCTCGCGGTCAGGTACCGGTCCGCACCAATGCCCTCCGCCCTCTGACGGAACCGGTTGGACTCGAACACGCCACCGGCCGCGAGTGGGAGGAATGCGACGGTGATCGCGACCTGCACCACGATCACCGTGGTCCAGAACCCGCCGAACCGGAGCCCGGAGCGCGCCGCACTCTCGCTGCGAAGCGCATCCATCACATCGGTCTTCGTGACGCGCAGAGCGGGAAGGATACCTACGATCGCGGCACCGAACAGCGTGAGCAGTGCCGTGTACAGCACGGTCTTCCACGACAGGCTGTCGTCGATCCAGAACGGCAGACCCTCGCTGCCGGCAAGCAGGCTCAACCCCCAGCGCAGTGAGAGCTTCGCGACGACCAGCCCGAGCACCGCGGCGACGCCGGCCAGCACCAGGGCCTCGACGAACAACTGCGCGACGATGCGGCCGCGGCTGGCGCCGAGCGCGTTTCGGACCGTGATCTCCCAGCCGCGTGTGGCGGTCCGGGCGAAGACGAGCGTGGCGACGTTCGCGCAGACGACGGCCAGCAACATCAGAAAGATGCCGTTCACGACGTACAGGATGTTGCGGATCAGGAGCGCCGGGCCACCCTCGACGAGTGGCTCGGCGTACTTCGTGACCCGGGGCGAGAGATGCTGGTGCGTCTTCGGACTCGCGGCAGCGACCCGCGCCGCGATGACCTCGAGCTCGGCCTGGGCATCGTCGATCGACGCGCCGGGGGCCAGGCGGCCGAATATCGACACCGCCGGCCCGGTGCGCGGCGCGAGGAGAGACCCGTCCACCCGCAGCGGCGTCCAGATTCGCTCGCTCACCGGGAAGCCGAAGCCTTCCGGCATCACACCCACGATCGTTGCCGCGGCCGTGCCCAGCTTCACCGTTCGCCCCACCACCCCGGGATCACTCGCGAAACGCGTCTTCCACAGCGTATGGCTGAGGACGACCACCGGCGGCTCCGCCGGTCGCTCGTCCTGCTCCGTCAGCGTGCGACCCAGCAGTGGCGGCGTCCCCAGCAGCCGGAACGCACTGGCCGTGACCTCGGCCCCAAGCACCGGCTCCACCCGCCCGTCCTCGGTGGCGAGATTGCGCACGAACGTGACCGCCGCGCCCAGCTCGTCCACCGTCTCGACCTCCTCGCGCCAGATCGCGAAGTCGTGCAGCGATCGCGCTTCGGTCGCTACCGCACTCGCGTCCCAGTTGCGAATCGAGACCACACGATCGCCATCCTCAACCGGCAAACGCGGAGACTGCCACTTGTTGACCGCTTCGAAGTAGAGGGTGCCGAGCGCAATCGCGACCGCGATCGCCACCGTGCCGACCACCGTGAGCCCCGGGTACCGGGCCAGCATGCGGAACCCGAGCTTGAAGTCCAGTCCGTTGACCATGGGTCGCCCCTCGCTCAGTCGAACCCGAACAGCGGAGGGAAGAGGAAGGCGACCACCGCGGCCCAGCCGGCGATGACGTAGAGGTAGGTCATCTGCCAGTCCCACAGGCGCGGGAAGGCCGTGCCTCCACGGAGGAAACGGGCGTAGAGGAAGGCCGAGCCGGCCAGGTTCACCAGCAGGACCACGTTCATCCCCAGCGCCGCGAGCCGGTTGGGCGTGAATCCGAAATCCGTGATCCGGGCGCCGATCGCCCACAGCGCCAGCACGTCCACGAGGAGGGCGGCCCCGACCAGCGTGAGCTGCACCCAGTCGAGGGCACTCGGGGGCGCCAGGGGATCACGGGCCGAGATCGAGTAGAGGAGCAGACCGAAGACCACCACCAGCAGCAGGTCGACCACGATGAGGATCTCACGCTCGACATCGATCCCACGCCCCGTCGCCGCCATCGTCAGGACGAAGGCAAGGAGCACCAGCGTGAAGAGCGGGACGAAGATCCGGGCCAGGACGGGAGCCATGTTCTCGATCACGCTCTGCTTCGCCTCCACGAGCCACGTCGCGACCACGAGAGCGCCCGCCGCCCCACACGGCACGATCCAGCTCCCGATCAGAGGCTCGATGCCCAGGCCGATGGCCTCGAACAACCCGACGGTCAGCCCGATCAGCACGCCTCCGCCCAGTGCGATCAGGACGAAGTAGATGAAGAGCTCGCCGGTGAAGCGAATGAAGTCCATCCGCCTCTCGTTTCCTCGCCAGTGCCCGCCTACGTAGGCCACTCCCACGACCAGCCACAAGACGATGGGCAGGTGGAGGACCGTCAGGTTCAACGTGTCGGGCCCGCGCTCGACCGGGGTCCACGAGGGGAACGGCAAGGCGTTCACGACGACGGCCGCGAGTGCGAAGGCTGCGGCGAGCCGCAGCCGCGCCGCCGTCGAGAGCGGTCGATCCCACGCGAAGTACGCGACGACGAACGGAAGGGTGAGAAAGCCGATGTTGAGCGGATAGAAATAGTTCTGCCCCTCGGCATCGAACTCGACCCCGAAGAGCGCCGGTATCTTGATCGCCACGGCCGCAGCCACCGCCAGGCCGAGCGCGACCCACATCTTCCGGAGGCCAGCGGCCCCCGGCGACCCGGCAAGTCCCGCCACTCCATCGCCGGAGAGCACGAGCTGCTTCCAGAGACGCTCCGAATGCTCCCGCG
>CALKIP010000229.1 GCA_937995995.1 uncultured bacterium | reverse complement strand
GACCACCGAGATCTACACTCTTTCCCTACACGACGCTCTTCCGATCTGTCGCTGCCGAGGCGGAGGTTCTCATCCCGAGGGTAGGCGTCGATCAGCTTGCCGGGGTTCATCCGCCCTTCGGGGTCCCAGATCGACTTGAACTCGCGGAACGCCTCCATGAGTTCGTCGCCGAACATGATCGGCAGGAGTTCGCCACGGGATTGGCCGTCGCCGTGCTCGCCGGAGAGGGAGCCCCCGTAGCGTGTGACGGTCTCGGCCGCCTCGCGGGTGAAGGCGCGGTACGTTTCGATTCCGGCTGTGCTCTCGAGGTCGAAGTCGATGCGCGTGTGGACGCACCCTTGACCGAAGTGGCCGTAGAGGGCGCCGTTATAGCCGTGTTTCTCGAGGAGCCGCCGGAAGTCGCGGAGATAATGGCCGAGGTGCTCGACGGGGACGGCGGAATCTTCCCACCCCTCCCAGGTGATCGGCTCGCCCGGGACGAATGCCGTGGCACCGAGGCCGGACTCACGGACCACCCAGAGTTTGTGCTGCACGGCCGGGTCGTCGTAGATCCGCACGGTGGGCGGATTCTGCCGACTCTCGAGCGCCGTCCTCACGGCCTCCGCGCGACCTCGCGCCTCTTCGATCGTATCGCCGCCGAACTCCGCCATGAGCCAGCCGGCACCCTCGGGAAGGAGACCGATGTCCTGCGCGTGCAGCCCCTTTCGCCTCATGTAGCCGACGAGAATGTCGTCGAACCCTTCGAGCGCCATCGGGCGAAACTCGCGCAGTTCGGGAACGTGGTCGGCGGCCTCGTAGACGTTCGGGTACCCAAGGACGAGGAGTACGCGTGAGCGCGGGCTCGGGATCAGCGAGAGCGTCGCCTCGAGAATCGTGACGCACGTCCCCTCCGAGCCGACGAGGGCGCGGGCGACGTGGAAGCCGTTCTCAGGGAGGAGTGCGGGGAGATCGTACCCCGAGACCCTCCGGAGCAGGTCGGGAAAACGATCGCGTATCTGGTCGGTGTAGCGGTCGCGCAGCCGGAGCAGTGCGGCGTAGATCTCGCCCCGTCGTCCGCCCTCGGCGATGATGCGGTGCAACTCTTCGGGCGAGGTCTCGCCGACGCGCATGCGGAGCCCGTCGGGAGTAAGGATCTCGAGCGACTCGACGTTGTCGGAGGTCCGTGCCCCCGGCCCCTCGAACTCCGCGTGGATGGAATGGGAGCCGCACGAATTGTTTCCGAGCATCCCTCCGATCACACAACGATTGTGCGTCGCGGGGTCGGGGCCGAACGTGAGCCCGTGCACCTCCGCGGCGCCGCGCAATTCGTCCAGGATCGTCCCCGGCAGCACCCGCGCCCTGCGGTGTGCGGTGTCGATCTCGAGGACGCCCCGGAAATACTTGCTGAAGTCGAGGACGAGTGCCGTATTCGTGCACTGCCCGGCCAGGCTGGTCCCGCCCCCGCGGGGAAACACCGGAGCGCGATGACGGCGCGCGATCTCCATGGCACGGACCACGTCGTCGGCATCCCGCGGCAGCACGACGCCGAGTGGGATTTGCCGGTAGTTCGACGCGTCCGTCGCCCATAGCGCACGATCGCCTGCATCGAAGCGGACCTCGCCCGAGATCGCCGAGCGAAGGTCGGCCTCGAGCGCCTTCACATCCACATGGAACGTGGGCTCAAGACGCGTGCGCGCGCGGGGCAGGGTGTGCAGCTTGGTGGCCATGGTGCCGTCACCTCACGCGAAAGGGTTCCGCATCGGCTCGCCGGAACTCGAGCCCCAACCCGGGGCGCGAGAGGTCCGGGTACAGCACGCCCTGCAGGGTGCCATGGACCCCGTCGAAGAGCATGCGTTCGATGCGGACGTGGTCGTGGAAATATTCCAAATGCCGGACCGGCAGCGCGGAGCAGCACGGGTGGAGGTGGACCGCCGGTGCGGTGTGGGCGGAAAGTGGGACGTTGTGCGCCTCACAGAGCGCGGCCGCGTCCATGAACCCCGTGATCCCGAGGCAGCGCGTCGCGTCCGCCTGGAGCACGTCCACGGCGCCGGCCTCCAGCATGCGCCGAAAGTAGAAGGCGTCGTAGCCGTACTCGCCGGCGGCGATGTCCATCCCCGGCGGCGCACGGTCCCGGATGAGTCGGAGTCCGTCCAGGTCGTCGGAGCTGACGGGCTCTTCGAACCAGGTGACGCCGTAGCGTTCGAATGCGTGGGCGAAGCCGAGCGCCTCTTTGCGGGCGTAGGCGCCGTTCGCGTCGACGAAGAGTGCGGCGTCTTCGCCGATCGCGTCGCGTGCGGTGCCGACCCGCTCCAGATCGCGCTCGGTGTCGCGGCCGATCTTCATTTTCACGCGACGGATCCCTTCCTCGACCCACCCGCCGAGTTGGGATCGGAGCCGACTCTCGTCATAGCTGGTGAAGCCGCCACTGCCGTAGACGGGCACGCCGTCGCGGGAGCGGCCGAGGAGATCGCAGAGCGGGAGGCCGAGGAGCTTGGCCTTGAGGTCCCAGAGCGCAGTGTCGACAGCGGCGATCGCGGTGGCTGCGAGCCCGGGCCTGCCGATGTTCCTGACCTGCTCCACCATCGCCAACCACGCTGCGGGGACCGCCATCGCGTCCCGGCCGCGCACGGCCTCGGCCAGCAGTTCCTCGATCAGCACGGCTGCCGCGGCGTGCGTGTAGCTGTAGCCGATGCCACGCTCGCCACCCGCTTCGGCCTCGACCAGGACGAGGGTGGTCGAGTCCCATTCGAGCGTGCCGTCCGACTCCGGCGCATCGGTCGGGATGGTGTACGCCGTAGCCGTGACCCGTCCGATCGGCACGCCGCTCACGCGCGCCGGCGCACTCACTGCTCTTCGGCCTCGCCCCCGTCCGGAAGCAGCCCGTCGGCCATGTCCTTCGTCGTCTGCTTGAGCATCCGCCAGGTGCGCGGATCGCCCTTCACCATCGAAATCGTGTAGTTCTTGGCCTGCTCGAAGGTGATGTGTGGCGGAAGCGGCGGGACCTCCGGGTCCGTGATCGCGTCCACGACGACCGGCCGGTCGGCGGCCAGCGCCTGCTCCCAGCCCGGGGCGACGTCGTCGGGACGTTCCATCGTGATCCCGCCGAGCCCGAGGCTCTCGGCGTAGCGCGCGTACGAGAAGGCGGGAAGATCCTGCGATGCCTCGAACTTCGGATCGCCCGCAAGTACCCGCTGCTCCCACGTCACCTGATTCAGGTCGCGGTTGTTGAGGACGAGGATGATGAGCCGCGGGTCCCGCCATTCACGCCAGTACTTGTCGATCGTGATCAGGCCGTTGATCCCGTTCATCTGCATGGCGCCGTCGCCCACGCAGGCGATGACGGGACGGTCCGGGTGCGTGAACTTGGCGGCGATTGCGTACGGCACACCCGGGCCCATGGTGGCCAGGTTGCCCGAGAGCGAGGCCATCATCCCGCGCCGGATCTTGAGGTCTCGCGCCCACCAGTTGGCGGAGGATCCGGAATCGGAGGTCAGGATGCAGCCGTCGGGCAGCCGGGGCGACAGCTCCCAGAAGACGCGTTGCGGATTGATCGGCTCGGCCTCGTTCATCGCTCGCCGCTCCAGCACCTCCCACCAGTGGCGGACCCCATCCTCGACCTCCTCCCGCCACTTGCGATCGGTCTTGTGCTCGAGGAGCGGGAGGAGCGCCTGGAGCGTCTCCTTGCTGTCGCCACAGAGGTTCACCTCCATGGGGTAGCGGAGACTCAGGTTGCGCGGACGGATGTCGATCTGCACGCCCCTGGCCTGACCCTCCTTCGGCAGGAACTCCGAGTACGGGAAGCTGGAGCCGATCATGAGGAGGGTGTCACACTTCATCATCAGCTCCCAGCTCGGCCGGGTGCCGAGCAGGCCAATGGAGCCTGTGACCCAGGGGAGGTCGTCCGGGAGGACGGCCTTGCCGAGGAGCGCCTTGGCGACGCCCGCGCCCAGCCGGTCGGCGACCTCGGTGACCTCGTCGGCGGCGTGGAGCGCGCCGGCGCCGACCAGGATCGCCACCTTCCTGCCGGCGTTCAGGACGTCCGCCGCACGCTGGAGGTCCTCTTCCTTGGGGACGATGCGCGGCGCCGACCAGCCGATCCCGCTGAATGCGGCGCCGTGCACGCGCGGCGGGCTTTCTACGGCGTCCATCTCCTGGACGTCGTTGGGGAAGATGATGCAGGTGACGACCTGCTCGGCCCTGGCGATGCGCACGGCCCGGTCGACCAGGTGCCGCGCCTGTGCCGGGGTCGAGCAGAGTTGCACGTAGTTGCACGCGACGTCCTTGAAGAGCGTCGTGAGATCGACCTCCTGCTGGTAGCTCGCGCCCAGCCCGATCGTCGCCTGCTGGCCCACGATCGCGACGACGCCTCGGTGGTCCATGGCCGCGTCGTACAGCCCGTTCAGGAGGTGGATCGCACCGGGCCCGGAGGTCGCCATGCACACGCCGATGTCGCCCGTGAACTTGGAGTGCGCACATGCCATGAAGGCGGCCAACTCCTCATGGCGCGCCTGGACGAAGCGCATGCGGTCCTCGTGACGATCGAGTGCGCCCATGAGGCCGTTGATGCCGTCGCCGGGATAGCCATAGATCCGGTCGATCCCCCAGTCGGCAAGGCGGTTGATGACGTAGTCGCTGACGGTGTGGGCCATGGATGGAAGCTCCGGGATTCGGGAGTCGGTGTTCAGGATATTGGACTCGGAGCCTCAGGGGTCGGGGCTCGGAGTCAGGGTGACCCGCTCACGGCGGAACGGGGCACTTCATTCCTCGCCCGCGAACGCGATCGTGCTGAGGAGCGCGTTTTCGGCCTGGCGCGAGTCGAGCCGGGTGTGCTGGACCACGACCGGAACATCGGATTCTATCACGCTCGCGAAGTCGGTGTCTTTAGGGATCGGCTCGGGGTCGGTCAGCTCGTTGAACCGAATGTGCCGGGTGCGGCGGGCGGGGACGCTCACCCGGTACGGGCCGACGGGCTCACGATCGGCGTGGAAGATCGTGATCTCGACGTTCGCATCCTGCTCCGAAGCGTTGAGGATGCAGACGGTCTCGTGGCTCTCGAGCTGAGGCTCGGGTCCATTGCTCCAGCCGGGGATGTAGCCCTCGGCGATCGCCCAGCGCCTGCGTCCGATCGGTGTGGTCATCTCTCGCCGGCTTCGTTCATTGGGCGGTCCATGGTCGTTCGAGAGGTGGCGGATCGCCCACGGGCGGCCGCAGAGTACGTGCCACGTATGGGCCGGGCAGGAGCGCGAGTCCTCCACGCGCCTTCGCATTCTCCTGCCTGGTGTACTGCCTCGGCTCGCACAGGGAGGCGAGGAGTCGGTAAGCCTACTCCCCGGCCGGCTGGACGACGACGTCGAGATCGCCCTCGCACTCGAGTACCTGTACGCTCACGCCCTCGCGGGTTCGCTCGAAGTGGAGGTCGACCCGGGCGTCGCCGACCCGAAGCCCCTCGACCCGGAGACGGTCGACGTACTCCGGCAGGAGAGGCTGGACGATGCGCAGGCGCCGCTCCCAGGCGTCGGGCACGAAACCGAGCAGCGATTCGAGGAGATAGGGAATGCTCGCCGCAGCCCATGCCTGGGGATGGCAGGCGACGGGGTAGCGTACGGGAACCGGGAACTGGTCCTGACCGAACCCCGCGAAGAGTTCGGGGAGCCGGAAATGCTCGAAGTCCAGCACTGCCTGGGTGATACCGCCGAAGATGCGGAGCGCGTCGTCACCGAATCCGTACCGTCGCAGGCCGGCAGCGATGAGGGCATTGTCGTGGGGCCAGACCGTGCCCAGGTGATATCCGATCGGGTTGTAGCGCTTCTCCTTGCTGGAGAGGGTGCGCACGCCCCACCCGGTGAACATGTCGTCGGCCATGAGTCGGCGGGCCGTGCGGCGTGCCTTCTCCTCGTCGGCGATCCCGCTCCAGAGCGCGTGGCCGGGGTTCGAGGCGACGACCGCGGCGGCTCGCCCACCCGCCTGGAGCGCGAGGGCGTAGGTCCCCTCATCCTCGAGCCAGAAGTCGCGGTTGAATCGCGTCTTGAGCGAGGCGGCCTCCTTCGCGAGCCCGTCTGCCCGGTCGGCCTCTCCCGCACGTCTTAGGAGGTCGGCCACGAGGAGCTTGGCCCGGTAGACGTAACCCTGCACCTCGACCAGTGCGATCGGCGGTTCGGCGAGCGAGCCATCGGCGTTCACGATCGCATCGCCCGAATCCTTCCACCCCTGATTGACCAGCCCCTTCCGGGACTCGCTCCTGTAGGCGACGTAGCCGATCGGCTCCTTCGCTGTGGTCGACTCGATCCACCCCAGTGCGCGTTCGACGTTCTCACGAAGCACGTGGAAAAGGTCGAGGTCACCGGTCCAGCTACAGTAGCGGCCGAGGAGGATCAGGAAGAGCGGTGTGGCGTCCACCGTGCCGTAATAGGGGGTGTGGGGGATCTCACCCATCCGGGCGAGTTCGCCGACCCTCAGCTCGTGCAGGATCTTGCCCGGCTCCTCGTCGCGCCAGGCATCCGTCTTCGTGCCCTGGAATGAGGCCAGGACCCGGAGCGTCTCCGCCGCGACCTCGGGCGAGTAGGCCAGGGTCTCGAGCGCCGTGATGATCGTGTCCCGACCGAACAGCGTGGCGAACCAGGGGAGCCCGGCCGTTCGGAGAGGAGGCCGCGCACCATGAACACATCCTCGAATTCGGCCCGGAACGTGAGCGAGACCGGGAACTCGATGCTTTGCAGCCCGAAGTTGTGGAACGAGAGCCGGTCATGAAGCGTCAGTTTGGAGCCGTGCACGACCCGCTCCCATTTGATCCCCACCTCCTGTGCCGGAATCAGGCGCCCCTCCTTCGTCCGGATGTCGGGGTTCGAGAATTCGAAGATCGCCTTGAACCCCTCCACCGCGGAGGAGACGAGTAGATTCGGCCTCGTCTCTCCCACCCGGAGCTCGTAACCGTTCAGGTAGCGGCAGTCGTGGTAGTAGAGGCCGAGGCCGTGGCGGCGGTCGAGGGGTACCCGGGCGTCCGGCTCGCTGAGGAAAAAGAGGTTGCTGTCCTTGACGACGACGGCATCGGCGATGCTGCGCGTGATCGAGGGCTTGCCCTGCGTGAGGACGCGCTCCTTGCGCTCCTGCTCCGCCGCTGGCGAGCGGTCCGGGTGACCCTGCCTGTCACGCGTCATAGCGAATTCGCTCGTGCCGAATCGTACGTTCGGACTCGGGAGTCCGGAGGCAGGATCAAACGGCCACCCTGCCGCTCCCCTGAATCCAGAATGCCGGATCCTGAATGCGCGAGAAGCAAGTGTTCGGCCGTTGTCCGATTGAAAGGAGGATCGCGCCGTAGAGGGCCAGGCCGAGACCGAAGGCCCGGAAGAGGCTCTGGCTCTCCCCGGGCACATCCTCGAGCCCGGGTATGATCAGGGGCCACGCCACTCGATCACTGCCTTGATCTCGTCGTCCGGGTGCTCGTGGAGCGCGTCCGCGGCTTCTTCTGGGGCGTAGCGGTGCGTGATCAGCCGCTCGACGTGCCCCGGCCAGCGGTGGTGTGCCTGGAGCAGCGCATCGACGGCCATCTGGAAGTGGTCCCGCGACGCGTTCACGCTCCCGATCATGACCTGGTTGTCGAGGACCATCTCGCGGACCAGATCACAGGCGGGGAGGTTGGCGGTGCAGTGGCCGGCCGGGATCCCGGTCAGGATGTAGATGCCGCTGAGGGCGAGTGCATCGAGGAGGTTGAAGGCGAGCTTGGGCGCGCCGGTCGCCTCGACGAGGAGATCCATTGCGCCGAAGCGCTCGCGGATCTGTTCGGGCGGGACGTGTCTGCCGTCGATGTAGCTGCCGCCAATCCCCTCGAGCCAGCGGGGTCGCGCGGAGTCGGCGTCCACGATGTCGAGGCCGTGGACGCGGGCGCCGCGCAGTGCGAGTACCATGGCGGCCAGGAGACCGATGGGTCCGAGGCCCGCGACCAGACAGTGGCGCCCATAGAGCCAGTCCGGCGTCGCGGCTGCTGCAGGGAGGCGGGAGAACTGGATGCGCACGGCCTCGTCGATCGCTTTTTCGATCACCGAAAGCGGCTCGGTGAGGACGCCGACGGAGGCGACCTCACGGGGTACGCGCACGACGTAGCGCTCGCTGTCGACCACGTACTCCGCCTGATAACCGTCGAGGCCGCGGATCCCACGCTCCCGGTACTCCCCGGTTCGACACATGTCCGAACGGTTCATGGTACACGGCAGGCAGCGCCCGCACTCGCGCCGGACGGTGAAGACCGCCAGGTCGCCGGGGCCGACCCGCGTGACCGAAGACCCCGCCTCGACCACCTCGCCCAGCAACTCGTGGCCGATGACGAGCTCACTCGCCCCTTCCGGTGCATCGGCTCGCCCTCCACTCGCCTCCTCCCGATCCGTGCCGCAGATCCCGACCTGGAGTACGCGCACCTTGATCTCATCGGGCCTGGAGGCGGACGGCTCAGGGCGGTCGACCAGCCGCACGCCGGACTGACCGGGAGTGATGGCGAGCGCCCTCATGGCACCATGGCGGAAAGGGGCAGAAAGACTCGGCGACGGACGTGCATCGGTGAGCACTCCGGTCAGGAAGGAACGTAGGGGATGCAGAACTGCGCGTCGCGAGGGCAAGAACCGTACTGGAACCACGGGGCCGACGTGCCAGCGAGCGTGGAAGGGAGCTCGGTGGCCTCGAGTTCCCTCGGGCGAGCGGGAACGGCAACGGCCATCGCCACCGGCCACCTGCACCGGCCAGCGGCGCCGGTGGCGGTATCGGCTGCCGAAACCGCCGAGTGGCCGTCGCGACCCGGTCAGGGGCGTATTTCTTGCGACCGGGACCGGCCTCTCGCGCACCACTCGACTCGTTCCTTCCGGTGACGATGGCTGCACGGACATGGCGGCACTCTTTTCCAGGTGGTTCGACTCTCTCGCCCGGGCCGTGTTCACCATCGCGGCGGGGGTGGTGGTCGGGGTGCCGGCCTTTCTCATGATCTGGGTTCGGACTCCACAGGTGGACGGGCGCTACGACCCCGTCACGCAGCCGGTCGAGTTCGATCATCGGCACCATGTGGCCGACGACGGGATCGACTGCCGCTACTGCCACGATCTCGTCGAGCGGTCCCCTTACGCCGGCGTACCGCCCACGTCGCGGTGCCTGAACTGCCACAACCAGATCTGGAACAGTAGCCCGCTTCTCGAGCCGGTCTGGGAGAGCTACGTCACCGGTCGGCCGATCCCCTGGGTGCGAGTCCATCAGCTTCCGGGCTTCGTCTATTTCGACCACTCGATTCACGTGAACAAGGGCGTGGGATGCGAAAGCTGCCACGGGCGGGTGGACCGGATGGCCCGGGTCTACCAGGTGGCACCGCTCACCATGGGGTGGTGCCTGGACTGTCACCGTGATCCCGCGCCTCACCTGCGCCCGCTCGCTGCAGTGACGACAATGGGCTGGGAGCCCGAGCGGCCGCATGAGGAGATCGGGGCGGAGATCATGCGCAGCCTGGGCGTTCGGAAGCTGACACACTGCACGGCCTGTCACCGGTAGGGAGGGGGGATGGGCTCGCGAACCGACCACCCCTTCGGGTCGCGTCCGGTAGCGGCTGCAGAGCGCGAGTACTGGCGCGGAATCGAGGAGTGGACGGACGGCGCAGGGCCCGGAATGGGCGCCGAGTTCCCTCCGGGTGTCCACGATCCGGTCGGCGGGCTGAGTCGAAGACACTTCCTGAAGCTGCTCGGGGCTAGCCTCGCGCTGGCGGGGACAGGCGCATGCGTCGAACCGCCGCGGGAACGGATCCTTCCGTATACCGTGCGTCCTCCCGAGGTCACACCCGGAACGTCGCGCTACTACGCGACGACGATGATGCTGGGCGGCTTCGGAACCGGACTCCTGGTCGAGAGCCGGGAGGGCCGGCCGATCAAGATCGAGGGCAACCCGGAACACCCGGCGAGTCTGGGCGCCACGGGGGTCTTCGAACAGGCCTCCGTTCTCCAGCTCTATGATCCGGACCGGGCGCGAGGGATTCGCTTCCGCGGCGAGCCGCGCACGTGGCTCCAATTTGCGGAGGAGTTCGGTCCGGCGCCGGAAACTCCACGGGTCGAGGCACGAAACGCCCCACGCACGGGAATGGAAACCGGTCCGGGCGCTGGCGCACGCTCAGGCATGGACATCGGCACACCGAGCGCCGGCGTTCGAACCAGCCAAAGCACCGGCACGTCCGACGGTGGCGCCGGGCTTCGTTTCCTCCTCGAGCCGACGGCATCGCCGCTGACCGCGGAGCTCATTGCGCGAATCCGCGAGGGAAACCCTGCCGCGCGATTCTACTTCCACGCGCCACTCTCGCCACCGGACGCGCTACAGGGCGCCCGGCTGGCCTTCGGTAGTCCGCTCCAGCCGATCTACGACCTCTCGGCGGCCGACGTGATCCTTTCGCTGGACGCCGACTTCCTGGCTGCCGGGCCCTTCAGCTTGCGTTACGCGAGGGCCTACGCCGACCGGAGGCGCGATCCGGCGGCAGGGATGAACAGGCTCCACGTGGCGGAAAGCACGCTCACCGGCACCGGCGGAAGTGCCGACCACCGGCTCAGGGTGCGGACCGGGGAGATCCAGGCCCTGCTCGAGGCGGTACTCGCCGGGGTCGCGAGCACCAATGCGGCTTCCTCGGCCGGTCTGCCCGAGATAGTTGCCAGCGCACTCGAGGCGGGTGGCGCCCGCACCCTGAGCGACGACGCCGGAAGGTGGGTCGCCGCCGTGGCACGAGACCTTGTCGCGCATGCGGGCGCCGGGGTCGTGATCCCGGGCGAACGGCAACCTCCGGCCGTCCACGCACTCGCCCACGCCCTGAACACCGTGCTGGGCAACGTCGGGCGCACGGTCCGCTTCACCGAATCACCACTCGTGGATGCGGGGGCACCGTCGCATTCGATCGAGGAGCTGGCCCGGGAGATGGCAGCCGGAGCGGTGCAAACGCTCGTCATCCTCGGCGGAAACCCTGTCTACACGGCGCCGGTGGACCTGGAGTTCGGACGCCTGCTTCGCTCCATCCCCCGGACCGTCTATCTCGGGCTCTATGAAAACGAGACCGCACGGAGCTGTGACTGGTTCCTCCCGGAGTTGCACTACCTGGAGTCGTGGGGTGACGCGCGGGCGTACGACGGCACCGCATCGCTCGTCCAGCCACTCATCGCGCCCCTCAACGCTGGCAGTTCCGTTGACGACGTGCTCGCGGTCTTTCTGGGCAGGGCGGGGGAGGGTAGCCACGCGATCCTCAGGGAGTCGTGGCGCGGGCGCATGGGGCAGGCCGGGTTCGACGAGTTCTGGGATGAGGCGTTGCGGCGCGGGGTGATCCCCGATACCGCGCTCCCCACGGTCGTGGCGACACCGGAGTGGCAGGCCGTCGCGGCACTCGTCGCCCGATCGTCCGGCGAGCTCTCCCTCCGGACGGAAGCCGATGCCACGTCTCCGGGACCGGGCCTCGAAGTGACGTTCCGCGAGGATCCAACCATCTACGACGGACGCTTCGCCAACAACCCGTGGCTCCAGGAGCTGCCGGACCCGGTGACCAAGCTGACCTGGGACAACGCGGCGCTCCTGAGCCCCCGCACGGCCCGTCGTCTGGAGGTCGACAGCGAAGACTTGATCGAGGTGGGCTACGGGGGGCGCACGCTCGAGATCCCTGTGCTCGTCATGCCCGGGCACGCGGACGATG
The DNA here is from genome assembly GCA_937995995.1 of uncultured bacterium. Taxonomy (GTDB): domain Bacteria; phylum Gemmatimonadota; class Gemmatimonadetes; order Longimicrobiales; family RSA9; genus CALBZE01. The sequence goes on along the minus strand of CALKIP010000229.1, from coordinate 9,355 downwards.
CCCTGACGCTACCGCTCGGCTACGGAAGGAGCGGCGAGGAGTCGGTGGCACGGGGCGTCGGGGTGAATGCGTACGCGATTCGGACGTCCTCCGCGCCGCTCTACGGCACGGGCGCAAGTGTCCGGCGAGTGGCCCGTCATGGAGAGTCCGTCAAGCACCGGCTGGCCCGGACACAGATGCACGGGACGATGGAGGGCCGGCCGATCGTGCTCCAGGCCACTCTCGAGGAGTACCGCGCAAACCCCGACTTCACCCGGAGCCGCCGCGGCCGGGCGCTCTCACTCTATCGCCCCGTCGTCTACACCGGCGATCAGTGGGCAATGACCATCGATCTCGGCGTCTGCACCGGGTGCAGCGCGTGCGTCGTCGCCTGTCAGGCGGAGAACAACACGCCGGTGGTGGGGAAGGAGGGAGTGCTCAAGGGGCGCGAGATGCACTGGCTGCGCATCGACCGCTACTTCACCGGCGAGCCCGACGACCCCGGGACGCTCACCCAGCCGATGCTCTGCCAGCATTGCGAGAAGGCGCCTTGTGAGTACGTCTGCCCGGTCAACGCCACGGTGCACAGTCCGGATGGACTGAACGAGATGGTCTACAACCGCTGTGTCGGCACCCGCTTCTGCTCGAACAACTGCCCCTACAAGGTCCGCCGCTTCAACTGGTTCGACTACAACGCGGTGAAGTCGGAGAGCGAGCGGATGCAGCTCAACCCGGACGTCACGGTGCGCGAGCGCGGAGTCATGGAGAAGTGCACCTACTGCGTCCAGCGGATACGGCGCGCTCAGATCCAGGCGCAGCTCGAGGGGCGGCCCGTCGGCGGTGACGAGGTGTGGACCGCGTGTCAGCAAGCGTGCCCGACCCGCGCGATCGTCTTCGGCTCACTCGGCGACGAGGCGTCCGCGGTCTCGCGCACTCGCCGGGATCCGCGCCTATACTCCGTGCTCCACGACCTGGGCACGGAGCCGCGGACGCAGTACCTGGCCCGGATCACGAATCCGAACCCGGAACAGGTCGAGGCCGAGACAATTGCCTCGCAGCCGGAGTGAGCATGTCCACGGCACACGCCACCGCCCTGGATGGCCCCTCGGTTCTCGAGGGCGACTCGACGGATGTCGAGCTCACCGACCAGCTCCTGGCCCCTCTGCTGTCGAAATCTCGGGTCTGGTACGCCCTCTTCGCCCTCTCAGGGGCCGGGACGCTGCTCTTCCTCGCCACGATGCTCTATACCTTCGTGGGCGGGATCGGACTGTGGGGCAACAATATCCCCGTCGCCTGGGCGTATGCGATCACCAACTTCGTGTGGTGGATCGGGATCGGGCACGCGGGCACCTTCATCTCCGCCTTCCTGCTCCTCCTCCAGCAGCCGTGGCGGGCATCGGTGAATCGGATCGCGGAGGCGATGACGCTTTTCGCCGTCGCCAACGCAGCGCTCTTCCCGGTACTGCACATGGGACGGCCGTGGTTTGCGTACTGGCTGATCCCCTACCCGGCGACCATGGCGGTGTGGCCGCAGTTCCTGAGTGCGCTACCCTGGGACTTCGCCGCGATCCTGACCTACGGCACCGTTTCGCTCCTCTTCTGGTACGTGGGGTTGGTCCCGGACCTGGCCACGGTGCGCGATCACGCGCCCGGGCGCGCGCGGCGCATCGTCTACGGAATCTTCGCCCTCGGCTGGCGAGGAAGCGCGCGCCACTGGCAGCAGTACCGCATCGCCTACGGGCTGCTGGCCGGGCTCGCCACGCCACTCGTGATCTCCGTGCACAGCATCGTGAGCATGGACTTCGCCATCACCCAGCTTCCAGGGTGGCACTCGACGATCTTTCCGCCCTACTTCGTCGCCGGCGCGCTCTACTCCGGCTTCGCCATGGTCCTCACGCTGCTTCTTCCCCTGCGCTGGGCGTTCCGGCTGCAGAACGTGATCACGGAGAAGCACCTGGACAGCATCGCCAAGATGGTCCTGGCCATGGGCTGGATGATGATCTACAGCTACGGGATCGAGTTCTTCATCGCGTGGTACGGGGGAAACCGCTTCGAGCGCTACACCTTCCTCTTCGCGCGGCCGCTCGGGCCGTACGCGCTGGTGTACTGGCTCATGATGGTCTGCAATGTGCTCACCCCGCAGCTCCTCTGGTGGCGACGGCTGCGACGGAGCGCACTCGTGCTCTTCGCCGCGGCACTCCTGATCCAGATCGGGATGTGGAGCGAGCGCTTCATCATCATCGTCACCTCGCTGAACCGGGATTTCCTCCCCTCGAGCTGGCACTTCTACGCTCCTACTTGGGTGGATTGGGGTCTGCTCCTGGGGAGCCTGGGTTTCTTCTTTCTGCTCTTCTTCCTGTTCCTGCGCTTCGTGCCCTTCATCCCGATCCACGAGGTGAAGCACCTGGCGCACGGGCTTCGGGCGGAGGGCTAGCATGACGCCGCGTCGCTGGTCCGGCCCCGTGATCATGGCGGAGTTCGCGTCAATGGATGCGCTGTGCGCTGCGGGCCGGCGGCTCCGCGACCTGGGCTACCACGAATTGGAGTTCTACTCGCCTTACCCGGTAGAGGACGCCGATACACTCCTTGGATTGCGGCGGCCTCGCTCCCCCCGCGCCGTCCTCCTGGCCGGGGTCGCGGGCGCCGTGCTGACCTTCGCGGCCCAGGGCTACCTGAACGCGGTGGACTACCCGATCAACGTGGGCGGGCGGCCGCTCTTCGCGGTACCCGCCTGGATCCCGATCACCTTCGAACTCAGCGTGCTCGCCGGCGCATTCGCCGCAGTCATCGCCCTCCTGGTTTCGGCGGGACTGCCTCGATACTGGCATCCGGTATTCGAGATCGACGATTTCACACGGGTCACCGTGGACCGGTACTGGATCGCCGTCGGCCGAGGCGATGCGCACTTCGACCCGGTGCGGACGCGCGCCGATCTCGAGCGGCTCGGGCCGCTTCGGGTCGTCACGCCAGGGGAGGCCTCGTGAACGCCGTCCGCCTCCTTCTCTGCGCACTTCTGCTCCTTGCCGGCTGCAGAGGCGCAGAGCCGGGCGTCTACTGGGGGTTCGAGCGGATGATCGAGCAGCCGCGCTATCCGGCGTACGGCAAGAACCCCCTCTTCGCCGATGGCCGGGCGATGCGCACGCCGCCGGAGGGGACGGTGCCACGAGATGAGTACCCGGGCGATTCGCTCGTCACCGAGGGGATGGAGGGCGGCGGCTACACCGAGCGGGTCCCCCTGCAGATGACGCGGGAACTGATGACTCTGGGAAGGCATCGGTTCGAGATCTACTGCGCACCTTGCCACGGGGTCGCGGGAGATGCCGCGAGTCCGGTCGCGACGAGCATGCAGCTCCGGCCGCCGCCGTCGCTTCACCTCCCCCGTATTCGCGCCCTCCCGGCCGGGCGGCTCTACCAGATCATTGTGGATGGCTACGGCCTCATGCCGACGTATCGGGACCTGCTTTCTCTCGAAGAGCGCTGGGCGGTGGTTGCCTACGTCCAGGCGCTGCAGCTCAGCCAGCACGCACTCGTGGCCGAGCTTCCGGAAGCGGTCCGGGCCGACGTGCTCCGCGAGCTTGCCCGAGCCGGAACGGCATCTGGGGAAGGGCACGGGGAGGAGGGCGAGTTGGATGGCACCGGTGAAGCTGCCCCGCTTGATGAGGCTGGCCGGCGTAACGGTGAGGGGGGGCCATGACCACACTCGCCGTAGGAAAGTGGAATGCGCGCGAAGTGGTCCGGGGCGCACTCCTCGTAGGCCTGGCGGGGCTCGCTCTGGTGCTCGTCGGCTTCCTGATCGACCGCCGTCAGGCCGCCTTCTCCTACCTCGCGGCCTTCGCCTTCTGGCTCAGCCTGGCGCTGGGGGCGCTGATCTTCGTCATGATCCATCACGCCATGAACTCCTCATGGTTCGTGGTGCTGCGCCGTCCGGCGGAGGCCGCCGCGGCGACGATCCCACTCCTCATCCTGCTCTTCCTTCCCATCCTGGTCGGTGCGCGGGAGCTCTATCCGTGGACGGCATCGACCGCGGAACTCCCAGCATCGCTTGCGGATGCCGTGGAGCGGAAGCGTGTGTACCTGAACCTGCCGTTCTTCGTGGTGAGGGCGGCGCTCTACTTCTCGATCTGGTCCGTGGCCGCGCTCCTGCTGCGTCGCTGGTCATTGAAACAGGAGACAGGCGACGGCACTGCGATCGCCCTGCGCCAGCGCACACTCGGCGCGGTGCTGCTGCCGCCCGTCGCCTTCGCGCTCACCTTCGCCGCGTTCGATTGGCTGATGTCGCTCACGCCCACCTGGTATTCGACCGTCTTCGGCGTCTACTATTTCGCCGGCGGAGCGCTCGGCGCACTCACTCTCCTCGCGGTCGCTGCCTGGTTGCTCGGGGGCACGGGTGAACTGGCGGGCCGCATCACGGCCTCCCATGTGCACGCCCTGGGCAAGCTGATCCTGACGTTCCTCATCTTCTGGGCGTACATCGCCTTCGTCCAACTCCTCCTCATCTGGATCGCGGATCTGCCCGAGGAAGTCGGCTGGTATTGGGTCCGGATGCGTGGAGGGTGGGCGGCCGTCGGGTGGCTGCTCGTTCTCGGCCACTTCCTGGTCCCGCTCTTCACGCTCCTTTCCCGTGAGGTCAAGCGACGGTCCGCGACACTCGGCGCCATCGCGGTCGGGCTCCTCGTCATGCACTACGTGGACGTCTACTGGCTGGTCCTCCCCGCGCTGCACCCGGACGGTCCGGTGCCGCACTGGCTCGATCTGGCCGCCTTGGCCGGCGTCGGCGGGACGACCGTCGCCTACGGCACACGGCTTCTGGGCTCCGCGCCGCTCCTCCCCCTCGGCGATCCTCGCCTCGAGCGTTCCCTCGACTTCAAGACGACATGAGTACCGAGGCGAAGAGGGCGTCGGTCGAGCAGGAGGAGAACCGGATCCGGGTGGTACCCGTCACGTTGATCCTCCTCGCCGCCACGCTGATCGGCACGGGCCTGGTGCTCTGGGGGTGGGTCGAGCTCAGGGCCGGCGAGCGAGCATACAGCCCTGGCGGCCTTCCACCTGTCGAGCAGGTCGAGACGATGCCCACCACCATCGGAGGAGTACGTCAGACGCTGATCGATGTGGACACCTCCGCCAGAAGGATCGCCGACCAGGGGAGGGAGCGCCTCGAAGGTTACGGCTGGGTGGACTCGGCTCAGGGGATCGCCCGGATCCCGATCGAGCTGGCCATGCGTGCGGTGATCGAGGGGGCGCGGCCATGACCCTTGCGTACCTCTTCGCCTTCGCCACGCTCCTCGCCCCTGGGGCCAGGGCCGCCGAAAAGGCTCACCACGAGCAGGCGTCGGCCGCACGTGCCGCATCCACCACACAGCGGCTCGTACTGGAGACGCCTGCGAAAGCGCATTCACACGACAGAACGGACCATCCGCTCCAGCAGGCCCGGATCATCGAAAACGCCGGGGCTGCAATCCCTCTCGAGCTGCGCTTTCGCGACCACGTCGGCCGGTCCATTCGATTCGGCCGGCTCTTCGCCGACGATCTGCCCGTCATCCTGGTCCTGGCCTACTACCGCTGCCGAACGCTCTGCCCCCTCGTGTTGGATGGGACCGCCCGTGCCGTACGTGAGTCGAGTTTGCGGCTCGGCGTCGATTACCGCGTCGTGACGCTGAGCATCGATCACCGGGACGGACCTCGGGATGCTCGGGAGATGCGTGGCCACATCCTCGAGCGGATCGGCACTTCGGATTCCGCTGCAGACTGGACCTTCCTGGTCGGCGACGAGAGCGCGATCCGATCGCTGGCCGACGCACTCGGGTTCGGCTTCGCCTACGATCCGGCGAATGACCAGTTCGCACACCCCGCGGTCGCATTCGTACTCACGCCCGGTGCACGAATTTCCGCCTATCTCTACGGGTTGGAGTACGAGGCCGAGGAAGTCGAGCGTATGCTGCAGGCCGCGGCAACGGGCAGGGTTTACGGCGGCGCGATCCAGCGAGTGCTGCTGCGCTGTTTCCACTACATCCCGGCGCTGCGGCGGCACGCGGGGCTGGTCGCGGGCCTGCTCCGCACCGGCGCGCTCATCACCGTGCTCCTCCTCGGCGGCTGGATCGCCCATCTCTCATGGAGGGGGCGGGCGAAGGAGGCTTCTCGGTGAACGCCCCGGGACTCCTCGCGCGGCAGGTGGAGGGCGGCAAGTCACGCCTGGCGGACTTCCTGGACGCGCTGAACGAGTTCTACAGGGAGGCGCTCCTCTTGCCGGAGCAGGCCTCCAGCATCGCGCGGGACGTGGACTCGCTGCACTACTTCCAGATCACCGTGATGTTCGGCGTCGCGACGCTGATCGCACTTACCGCATTCTTTTTCGTCCTGCGGTATCGACGGGGGCCGGATCGCGAGCCGACGCCACGCATCGTCGCGTCGCTACCCTTCGAGGTGGGACTCTACCTGGGGCTTTTCGGCCTCTTCATCCTCTTCTGGGGCATCGGGTTCCGGCAGTTCGTGAACATGTCCGTCCCACCGGACGATGCCATCGACGTGTACGTCACGGCGAAGCAGTGGATGTGGAAGTTTTCCTATCCCGAAGGACGTGCATCGGTCGGTGTCCTCTACGTGCCTGCCGGTCGGCCGGTCCGTCTGCACCTCACCTCACGCGACGTCATCCACAGCTTCTTCGTGCCGGAGTTCCGCATCAAGCGCGACGCCGTCCCCGGGATGTACACGACGGCATGGTTCGAGGCGACGCGGCCCGGACGGTTCCAGATCCTCTGCGCGGAGCTTTGCGGGACCGGCCATTCGATGATGCGTGGAGAGGTCGTCGTCCTGCGCGAAATGGACTTCATGGCCTGGCTGGACGACCGCGTGCCTCTCGACGACCGTGGCGAATTCGCCGCCGGCATGCCGGGAGAGCGTGACCGTACGGAGCCGAGAGGGCTCGAGGCGCCGCGCCGACTGGCCGAACTCGGCCGCACCGCCGCCGCGCGGCACGGCTGCCTGGAGTGCCACACCATCGACGGCACGCCGCACATCGGTCCGACCTGGCTCGGCCTCTACGGCTCACGCGAACTGATGGAGGATGGAGAGGAGGTCGTCGTCAACCCTGCATACATCACCGAATCGATGATGGACCCACAGGCACGGATCGTCGCGGGGTTCCCACCGGTCATGCCGTCGTTCCTCGGCCAGATCTCGCCGGCAGAGACGGCGGCGATCATCGAATACATGAAATCGCTGGCCGCGACGCGGCGATAGGAGGCGATCGTGCCCTCGACGACGGAACCCCGGCCCCGGGCCGCGCCGCCCGCCAAAAACTACCTCAACGTGGAGACCACGGTCCGCAGTTGGCTCACGACGACGGACCACAAGCGGATCGGGGTCCTCTTCCTGGTCGCGACCACGGCGGCGCTTGCACTCGGGGGAATCTTCGCGCTCCTCGTGAGGCTCGAGCTCCTCACGCCCGAGCGGACCGTCATGGACGCCATGACCTACAATCGCTTCTTCACGCTTCACGGCGTGATCATGGTCTGGCTCTTCATGATCCCGTCGATCCCGGCGGCATTCGGCAACTTCCTGCTGCCGATCATGATCGGGGCGCGGGATGTCGCCTTTCCGCGACTGAACCTGGCCAGCTTCTACATCTACGTCCTCGGTGCCGTCGTCGTTCTGGGCGGCGCACTCGCCGGTGGCGCGGACACCGGCTGGACCTTTTATCCACCGTACAGCGCCCAGACGCCGACGGCCGTGGTGCCCGTACTCGTCGGGGTCTTCATCCTGGGGATCTCCTCGACCATTACCGGGATCAACTTCATCGTCACCACCCACACGCTCCGGACGAGGGGCATGCACTGGCTGCGGATGCCGCTCTTCGTCTGGGCGATCTACGCCACCAGCATCATCCTCGTCATCGCCACACCGGTGCTGGGGATCACGCTTCTCCTGATCGTACTGGACCACGCCTTCCGGCTCGGTGTCTTCGACCCGGCGGCGGGCGGAGACCCGATCCTGTACCAGCACCTCTTCTGGTTCTACTCGCACCCGGCCGTCTACATCATGATCCTACCCGGGATGGGCGTGGTCAGTGAGGTGGTCCAGGCCTTCGCCCGCAAGGAGATCTATTCGTACGGCGCCATCGTGCTGGCCACCCTCGGCATCGCATTCATCGGCTTCCTGACTTGGGGCCACCACATGTTCACCGCGGGGATGTCCGCCTTCGATGCCGCCGCCTTCGGCGCGCTCTCGATGTTCGTGGCGGTCTTCTCCGCCATCAAGGTCTTCACCTGGGTGGCGACGCTCTACCGTGGATCCATCGCGCTCGACGTACCGATGCTCTACTTCTTCGGATTCCTCTTCCTCTTCAGCATCGGCGGGATGACCGGGGTGGCACAGGCCAGCACGTCGCTCGACATCCACTGGCACGACACCTACTTCGTCGTCGCACATTTCCACTACGTTCTGATCGGCGGGATGGTCTTCCCGCTGTTTGCCACCTTCTACTACTGGATACCGATGGCGAGCCGGAACATGCTTTCGGAAAGGCTGGGCCGCTGGGTGTTCTGGCTTATGTTCATCGGCTTCAATGTTTCGTTCTTCCCAATGCACATTACGGGCCTGATAGGGATGCCCCGGCGCGTATGGACCCATCCGTCGGACCTGGGGTGGAACACGCTCAACATGGTTTCCACTGTCGGCGCTTATATCCTCGCTGCCGGAGTGCTTCTCTTCATAATAGATCTTTTCCTGCGCTACCGGCCGACCATGTCCGGCGGCGTTGGGAACCCATGGAATGCGGGCACGCTGGAATGGCTGCCGGGCGATGCTTATTCAAGCCGCAGCATCCCATACGTGACCAGCCGCGAGCCGTTGTGGGACCAGCCGAACCTTTCACGCGATGTGGAGGAGGGGCGCTATTTTCTACCGGGCGCGCCGACCGGGGGGCGCGAGACCATCGTCACCAGTCCCGTCGACGCGAGGCCGCAATACATTATCCGCATGCCGGGCGCCGGATGGTCGCAACTTGTTGCAGCGATTTTCATGGCCGGCTTCTTCCTGCTTCTCTCGGTAAAGCTGGTGGTGCCGGCGCTTATCAGCGCCTTCATCTTTATCATTGCCTGCATCGTGTGGGGATGGAAACTCGACCACGGGCCCGACAAGGGACCGGTCGACATCGGCGCGGGAATCCTCTTGCCGACCTACCTGTCCGGGCACCGTTCGCCTGCCTGGTGGGCGATGATGGTGCTCATCGTCGTCGCCTCCTCGCTCTATCTCGCCTATCTGTTCTCTTATTTGTATCTTTGGGTGGTCTCGCCAGAGGTGTGGGCGCCGCAGGGGTCGCCCGATCTGCCCGGTATTTTCTGGCCGATCGGCACCGGTCTGCTTGTGATCGCGGGGGCGG
>CALKIP010000228.1 GCA_937995995.1 uncultured bacterium | reverse complement strand
CGCCGCGAGGTGCTGGACGAGGTCCACCTCCGTCACGATTGGCACCGTTTCTTCGTGGTTCTGGCCTATGCACGCGGGTTTTCCATGACGGAGATCCCGATCGCGCTGCATCCAAGGCGCCACGGAGAGGCGAAGTACTCGGGGCGAGGCCGGATCGTGGTAGGTTTCCTGGATCTCCTCTCCGTCGCCTTCTTTCTCTTCTTCTCCCGCAAACCGATGCTGCTGTTCGGAGTGAGCGGGTTCACCCTGGCCGCGCTCGGGGTCGTGGTCGGCATCGTGACGGTCGTGCTGCGCGTGGCTCACGCCATGCCGCCCTTCGGCTACCGGCCGCTTCTTTACCTCGTGATCCTCCTCGAGACGCTCGGCTTCCTGCTCTTCGGTTTCGGTTTTCTGGCCGAGCTTACGGCGCAGCAGCACGCGGAACTGGAAGCTCTCCACCGGCGCCTGGACCGCCGCTCGCGTTCCTGAGGCACACCCGAAGGTCCTGAACGTACACAGCCACCGCCTGGGGCACGTTTTTGCGCTGAGATCGTTTGACCGGGCCAGCCCGTGTTGCTGCGCACGGTGCCCGGGAACGGCCGGCCATCGGCTCTACGCCCATGGCCACGGATTTGCGCATCCGTGAGCTCGGGACCCGTTGAACGCGTGGAGGACGCTCATGGCGAACGGTGAAGACCGCGACCGTATCGAAGATCCTCGGCAGCATCTGGAGTCGTGGGCCACGGACGAGGCGCGGAGCCTATGGCCGGAGGCGGAGGTCCGCTACCGGAGTCGGGCGCGGAAAGGGAGCCACTGCTGGCAGATCAATGCGCCGGGCGTCGGTGAGTTCTGGCTTTCGGCCACCGATGACGTGCTGGACGATCCACGTGAGATCGATGCGGCGACCGAGCGACTCACCGAGGCAAGGTGGCTGGAACGCCTGCCCGACGTACCCGGCCGCGGGGTGCAGGTGAAACGTGGCGGCCGGGTCTTCCAGTGGGATCCGGAGCGGGACGATACGACCGGCTACCTGGTCGAGTAGCGCGGCGGCGTCAGCCGGACCCGGCTACGCCTTCGCCGTCCACACCATGCAGAAGCAGGTCAGATATTTGAATCGCGGCGCGAGGATCCGCGTCGGATGGCGCAGGTTCCGCCACGCGTCCCGTAGACTTGGATACTTCCACGGGAGCAGCGTCGGATCGGTACGTCGCGCGTGCTCCGTGGTGAGCATCCGCTCCGCGTCGAACGCTTCAAGCTGGGCGAAGTAGTCCTGCTCTGGCTCGAAGCGGCGCTCGAGGGCCTCGAGGAGCTTCCGCGCGCGATCTACGGGGATCTGCCAACGCCCGTCGAGTGAGATGTCGATCGTGAGAATCAAGCTGCCGCCGGGCGCGAGAACGCGTGCGAACTCATCCACGATCTCTTCGTGGCGGTCGGTGTGCTCGAGCACGGACACACAGTTGACGGCGTCGAATCGGTCATCCTCATACGAGAGTGCCGCGAGATCCTGCGTAGAGTAGGTCACCAGGGGCGAAGCCGGTGGGACCAGGCGTTTTGCGGCATCGGCGGAACGAGGATCCCGATCGCAACACTCGATGCGCAGCGAAGGGAACTCGTGCGCCAGCCAGTGCGCGAAGTAGGTGAGCCCCGATCCGGCATCGAGCACCCCTAGCGTGCTATCCCCACGCTCTCTCACGAGCTCGTCGAAGCGCTCGGTCACCCAGAGGTACTCCCAGCGGCGGGACCAATGATGGAGCGGGTCGGCAACCCAGCGCTTCGAGTAATAGCGGATCGCCTCGACGTTCGCCGAGCGGAAACGATCGGAAAACGCCTGCATATCCTTGAACAGGCGGTCCTCCGGGATCTCATCGTAGCGGTCCAGCGTCGGATAGCCGTGAGTCAGCATCGATCGTCAGCCGTTCGTGGTTCGGTATGGCCGGGCAGAGAGCTCGCCCGCCGCCGCGAGGGAAGCAGGAAGATGCACACCGGGAGGAGCTCCGCAAGGACCGTCCAGACCCTTGCGGCCACGGCGATCGCCGCTGCGACGGGGAGTGGCACGACGCCCCCGAGCAGAACGGCGAGCGCCCCCTCCTTCGCTCCGAGCCCCGCCGGTAGCAGGACGGCGTAGCCCGCGACGAACGAGAGCGCGAACGCGGCCGTCGCCGTCGGCAGGACCTCGAGCCCGACCGGCGCGAGACTGCCGACGAAGAGCGCGAACGCCACACCCATCCCGATCCACTCGAGCACACACAGGCCGACGAGGATCAGACCGTCGAGCCACGAGCCGCTCCACGCCGCGAGTGGACGGCGCGTGATTCGGCTCGCCAGGCGAGTGGCCCCATTGATCACGCGCGGATGGGCGAAGATGAGGAGCAGCGGACTTGCGATCCGCAGTCCGGTCACCCACGTCTCGAGCGAACCTGTCGCGGGAAGGAGCACCGCGCCCACCAGGCACGCCGCGACCAGCGTGAAGCCCATGAACATCAGAAGCGACGTGATGCTCGTGAGGACTGCGACGCCCGCAGCGTGACTCATCTCGGCCACACCGACGAATTGCCAGATCTTGCCGGGGATGTAGCGGCTCAGGTTCGAGAGGAACCAGATACGTGCGAGGACGGGGAAGGGGACTCTAACGTCGAACTGTCGGAGCGCCCGCCCCCAGATTCCCACACTCGCGACCAGAACGGAAGCGAAAAGCACGATGGAAGCCGCGAGGCGGACGGGCCGAACCTGCCACTCGTACGCCAGGAGCTGCTCGCGCTGACGCACGAGGAGCAGCCCGAGGAAGAGGAACGACAGGGCGATGAGCGCGACTCTGCCGATGCGGCGCAGACCCGTCGGCATCGACCTCTACGCCTCGGACGCCTGGCGCATTCGAACACGCACCGCCAGGCCGAGGCCGTAGGCCAGGACCAGGAGCCAGGTGCCCGCAGTGATCATGAAGCCCGCTCGCAGCGGCCGCGGCTCGAAGCGGAAGCGGATCGTATGCTCGCCCCCGGGGATCGCAACCGCGCGGAATGTGTGGTTCGCCCGGAGGATGGGCACACTCTCGCCGTCGATCGTGGCCGTCCACCCATCATAGTAGTTGTCCGCCAGGACGAGGTACCCGTCGCCGTTCGCCTGTACGGCGACCTCCACCATCTGCGGCTCGTGTCGGAGGATTCGTGCCTCGCCCTCGAACGTTGCCGGGTCGGTGCCGGCAAACGGGGGCGCGTCGTAGAGCACGACCTCTCGCGTGGGGTCGAACTCCGGAGAGCGCATCCGCTCCAGTGCGCCGCCCTCACCTACCTGCGTGGCCGTTGGGACCAGGAACGCGCGAGGAAGGGCCTGTGTGTTCTCGTAGACCGTGGCCATGCCGCCCGAGCGGGTACGGCCCTGGAACACCGGCGTGAGGAACGAAGCCTGGACCTGCTGGTCCGTGACCAGGTACCGGGCATTGGCCAGTGCAAGGAAGCGCGGATCGCTCAGTACGTTGTGGTAATCCGTGTAGCTCGTCTGCCCGGCCCCCAGGAACTCGTTGTAGCTCTGGAGCATGTTCGGGTGATGCCCGGCCACGAGCTCGACGCCGAACCGGTTCAGGTAGTTGTCCTGGGGCTGGTAGAGGTCGAACACGCGGAACGGCCCCTGCTGCGAAGCCAGGAAGTTCGCGATGTCGTCCGGCGCGAGGATGACCTCCGGCGCGGGCACCGTCTGGAAGAACTTCTTGTCGATGATCCAGAGATCCGCCACCGTGACGAGTGCAAGCAGCAGCCCGACCGCACGTGTCGAGAGCGTGCGCCGGACCCACAGCCAGAGCCCGAACGCGGCCAGGCCGAAGAAGAGGGAGAAGCGC
>CALKIP010000227.1 GCA_937995995.1 uncultured bacterium | reverse complement strand
TTGGCGGGGTCGACCTCGGTCTCGGCCGCCCGCATCAGCTCGTCGAAGCGCTCGATCAGCCCCTCGGCTTCGGCAATCGGGTAGACGACGACGAAGCGGCTCGACCCGTCCGACGCCTCGGGCTGCGCGGCGTCCGACCACCTGCCGTGGATCTCCGAGCCGGGCGTGATCGTCACCTCGGCGACCCGGCCAGCATCGATCGCTCGAACCAGCTCACTGTACGTGAGTTCGACCGGCGCCGGTTCGCGGGCGAGCCAGAAGGTCGTAAGGAACCCGGATACGGCCAGGAGCGCAGCGATCGGCGCGACGAGCCGCCAGCGGATGCGTCGCCAGCCGCGGGATCCATCGGCCTTCGTGTACGCCGCAGTCGAAACGCTTGGCGACGCCTTGACGTCGCGTACTCCCTGGGCTTCGTGTGCTCCGGCTCGGTTTCGATTCGAACGTGTCATGCCCGCTTCACCATGATCCAACGTCTCCTGCGGCGCGGAAGTGGGCGCAGAGCGCTCCCTTTCGAGCACTCGCATCGGGCCGCGTGGTCTGTCGACCGCTCACCCGTTGCGGCTTCTCTGCCCACTGGACTCGCGCGGCGCTCCACTGGAACCGTGAAGCGCCGCACCATCGAGTCCGTCCGCGGGAAACTGGAACTGTTGTCTAAGTTATTGACGCACAAAGGTGTGCGCCGGTGCCAGGGGGGAGTACGCCGCTGTCGCCCGTTTGTGCCCGGTTGCGGCGGGCACTCAGCGGTGGGCAGGGATCACTGCCTGAGCGCGTCGTTCAGAACCATGCGAAACTGCTCGAGGGGAAGTGCACCGCGCACGAGCATGCCGTTGACGAGGAAGCTCGGCGTGGCATGAATGCCGAGCGTCGACGCGACCAGGTTGTTCACCCGCGTGCGGCTGCCTCCGCGGTCTTCCTCATAGCAGGACGTGAAGCGGGTCTCGTCCAGGCGGATCTCGGAAGCGAAAGTCCGGAACAGCGATTCCGGTGCGCGCGTGGATTTCCACTCTGCCTGGTGCTCGTAGAGCATGTCGTGCATGTCCCAGAAGTATTGCTCGCCCTGCTCGGCCGCGCATTCCGCTGAGCGTGTGGCCTCGGCACCATTGGGGAAGATGCCCAGGACGAAGGGGACGAACTTCCACCGCACCTTCCCCGTCATGACGAATTCACGGTGCAGCGCGGGATACGTCTCCATGGCGAAACGTGCGCAGTAGGGGCAGCCGAAATCACTGAACTCGATCACGAGAACCGGCGCATCCTGTAGGCCCTGATCGTAGCCGATGTCCTCGATGTCGACCGGCTCCTGCTGAGCACCGACCCCGGGTGCGGGGATGCCATCCGCCGCACCCCGAATCCCGCCATTCCTGTTTGGGCTGCCGTCGGAGCACGAGACGGTGGTGACGGTAGCGATCACGACGAGCCACTTCCACCCGCTCGTGGCCATCCATTTCGACATGTGGCGACTCCAGATCGATCGACCGGCCGAAACCGGCGAGGAGGTTCGAAAAACTTCGGCGAAGCGATCGTGACGCAATATAACCGCTCGCAGGCGCGCGTGCCCGCGAGCACGAAGCCGCAACCTCGTGATCGACCAACCGCACCGCTCCTCGGCGCCAAGACTTCGGATCGGTCCATGATACCGCGTCAAGCCGTTTCGTCCCAAACCGCCATGGCCGTGCACCGCTTCGCTACGGATCGTATGCGGCGGGGCGGGAGGACTCGAGTTCGAGGCGCGGCGCAGGGAGGCGAGATGCTGGCGAACGTCATGAGTGGGGCGGTGCTCGGCGTGGAGGCGTACACGGTCCGGGTGGAAGTGGATCTGGCGAACGGATTGCCATCCATGGCCGTCGTCGGGCTGCCGCACGGTGCGGTGCGGGAGGGGCGCGAGCGCGTGACGGCGGCGCTGCATAACAGCGGCTTCGCGCTTCCACCCAAGAGGATCACGGTGAACCTGGCGCCTGCAGACGTACGCAAGGCCGGGAGCGCTTTCGACCTGCCGATCGCGCTGGGGCTGCTCGCAGCCTCGGGCACGATTCCACCGGAGCATCTGCATCGAAGTTGCTTCGCGGGTGAGTTGGGGCTGGATGGCGAGCTTCGGCCGGTCCGGGGCGTGCTCCCCCTTGCGCTTCACTGTCGCGACGAGGGGATCTCGACGCTCGTCGTTCCGGCGGGCAACGCGTCGGAGGCGGCGGTGGTCGAAGGTGTGGATGTGCGCGCGGCAGAGCGGCTGTCGGACGTCGTCGCGCACCTGTGCGGCGGGCCGGAGCTGCCACGTGTCGAGGCGTCGGTCGAGGCGGACTTCGCCCCGACGCCCGGACCGGACCTGGAGGACGTTCGCGGCCAGGAACACGTGAAACGGGCGCTCGAAGTTGCGGCCGCCGGATCGCACAACGCGCTCCTCGTGGGTCCGCCCGGTTCTGGCAAGTCGATGCTGGCACGGCGGATACCGGGGATTCTCCCCCCGCTCACGCTGGAAGAGTCCCTCGAGGTCACCAAGATCCATTCGGTGGCAGGGCGGCTTCGTCCCGGCGATTCGCTGGTGCGGGTGCGACCGTTCCGCTCTCCCCATCATACCGTCTCGGATGCCGGCCTTGTCGGTGGTGGCGGGGTGCCGAGGCCAGGCGAGGTCTCGCTCGCGCACCACGGCGTGCTGTTCCTCGACGAGACCCCGGAGTTTCGTCGCACGGCGCTGGAGGTCCTGCGCCAGCCGCTCGAGGATGGCGCAGTGCAGATCGGTCGCGCACGCTTCGCCGTCCGCTATCCGGCGCGTTTCATGCTCGTCGCAGCGATGAATCCGTGCCCGTGCGGGCATTACGCCGACGGCTCGGCGCGCTGCATCTGCCACCCCGGTCAGGTGGAACGGTAGCGGTCACGAATCAGCGGGCCGCTCCTCGACCGCATCGACCTCCATATCGAGGTGCCGGCGGTCCCTGCGGAGGATCTACAACGGCGCGGCGCGGGTGAGCCGAGCGAGCGCGTAAAGGAGCGGGTGGTCGCTGCCCGGGAGGTGCAGCTTCGACGCTTCCGCGATCATCCCGGCGTCTTCGCCAACGCACACATGGGACCCCGCGAGGTGCGACGGTACTGCCTGATCGATGCCGGGGCGGAATCGCTTATGCGCACGGCTATTCGACGACTGGGGCTCAGTGCGCGTGCGTACCACAGGGTGTTGAAGCTGGCCCGGACCATCGCCGATCTTGCAGGGGTGGAATCCATTGCCGCGACGCACGTGGCCGAGGCGGTCCAGTACCGTTCGCTCGATCGCACCTTCGGCCGGACCGCGGTTGGTGTGGGCGCGGGGATCGGCGGGTACGCGTAGAAACGTCGCTTTGGGACGGTCGGCGGACGGCTGAGCGGTCCATAGACG
The DNA here is from genome assembly GCA_937995995.1 of uncultured bacterium. Classification (GTDB taxonomy): domain Bacteria; phylum Gemmatimonadota; class Gemmatimonadetes; order Longimicrobiales; family RSA9; genus CALBZE01. The sequence goes on along the minus strand of CALKIP010000227.1, from coordinate 7,096 downwards.
CGCACCATGCGACGTCGCGGCCGGCGGCCGTGGCTTGTTTTGTGGGCGACGGAGCGGTACCTTCCGATCTCCGCTGGTGTCGCCGGGGCACGCTTCCGGCGGGGGCTAGGTGAGGACGCAGGTGGCCCGTGTCGTAGCTGCGAGCCCGGGCAGGTCCGCGGCCCCGCCATCGGCCGCTGGCGACGGCAGAACGGACGGATCGGGATGAGTATGCTTGAGCAGAAGTTCGCGCGACTCACCGAGATCCTGCGCGAGTGCAGGTCGGTTTGCGTGGGGTATTCGGGCGGCGTCGATTCCGTTTTCCTCGCCAAGGTCGCGGTCGACGTCCTCGGCCCCGAGCGTGTGCTGGCCGTAACGGGACGCAGTGCCTCATACCCGGCCGTGCAGCACGAAGTGGCGCTGGAGTGTGTGCGCCGGTTCGGCATCCCTCACGTGGAGATCGAGACGGACGAACTCTCCAATCCGAACTACGCGGCCAACCCTTCGAACCGCTGTTACTTCTGTAAATCCGAGCTCTGGTCCAAGCTCAACGCGCTCGCTGTGGAACGTGGGTACGCGGTTGTACTGGATGGCTCGAACGCGGATGATGCCGGGGACTACCGGCCCGGCATGCAGGCGGCGGCGGAGAATCGCGTGCGCTCGCCGCTCCTCGAGGCCGGGCTGACGAAGCGGGAGATCCGCGAACTCTCGCATGGGCTGGGGTTGCCGACATGGGACCAGCCGGCCGCGCCGTGCCTCTCCAGTCGGCTTCCGTACGGGCTTGCGGTGACGCGGGAACGTTTGCGGCAGGTGGAGGCCGCGGAGGAGGTGCTTCGGGCGAGGGGCTTCCGCGAGTTCCGAGTGCGCCATCACGGTGACGTCGCCCGGCTCGAGATCTCACCCGAGGAAATGGAGCGTGCGCTGGAGGGGGCCGCCGATCTCGCAACGAAGCTCCTCGGCATCGGCTTCGGGCGGGTTCTGCTGGATGTGGAGGGGTACCGCCGCGGCGCACTGAACGAATCGCTTCCACTGGTACAGCTCCGCGCGGCAGGGTAGGAGGGCACTTGGCACGAACCGCGGCCGTTGAGCGTCTGCTTCGCGAGAACGGTGTACAGGCCACCAAGGTGGAAGCGGCGGGTCACGAGGGCGAGATCGCCGCAGTGACGGCGCCCACGCGATACGCGACGACGATCGGTGTGCTGGCGCCCGAGATCAAGGCGCTCGGCTTTCGTTACGTCGCGCTCGATCTGACGCCGAACGGCGACGGCGCATAATCTTCGCCGAGCACCCGGACTATATTCATTCACCTGGGCAGGGATTGGCGTACGGCCTCGGAGCGGCGTACTGCCCTTCGTGCCGGACCACACCACGCAGGTCGGAACCAGCAAGGCGCCGACTTCGTAGGGGTGCGCACGGATGTCACCCGGGGGGCAGGCCGCCACGAACGCTTGATCGAGTGCGAGCCGCCAGCCCATCGACCGCCACGAGACGGAGAATGGAGATGATGCGACTGCGTGATGGACTTCTCAGGCCCCCCGGATCGGGACGGCCCGTGGCACGGGTCGATTCGGAGAGCTCGAGAGCTTCGGCGATTTCGTTGATGGACGAATCATGAGAATGTTTGTCGCGCTGAATCTTCCCGAAGATGCACGGGAAGGGCTTTATGCGGCCACGAAGCCGCTTCGTGATGCGGGTTTGCCCGTGCGGTGGCTGAAGCCGGAGTCGCTTCACATCACATTGAAGTTTCTCGGCTGGGTGCGGCCGGAGGATACCGAGCGGGTCGCGGGGACGGCGGCCGAGGCGGCGAGCAAGACGCGCAACTTCGAGCTTCCGATCGGCGGCCTCGGTGCGTTTCCGACGCGACGCCGACCGCGGGTCATCTGGGCCGGCGTCGAGGCCACTCCTGCGCTTCGCTGCTTGAAACACGATCTGGAGTGGCTCTTCACGCCACTGGGCTTCGAGCGTGAGATCCGTGCCTTCCAGCCCCATGTAACACTGGGTCGCACCCATCGGGATGCGGGGGCGGGCGAGTTCCGGGACCTCGAGAGGCTCTTCGAGGAGGTGAAGTTCGAGACGGTCGTGCCGGTTCGGGAGATCGATCTCATGAGCAGCCGACTCGCGCACTCCGGCGCCGAATACGAGCGGATCGCGTCGGCGCCGCTGGGGTAGTGAGACCGTGATCGAAGAGGGACGAGGCCGCTAACGGTGATCGGCCGGGTAGGAGGTTGTATGCGGCGGCTCTTCACGCTCGCGCTGCTGATCGTGGTCGGGGTCGTGGCGTGGAACGAGCGGGATCGGATACTGGCGGCGTGGGCGGTGCTTCGTGGAGGCGCGGAAGTAGCGCCGAGCGCGGAACTCGCCGCCTCTGCCCAGGCAAAGCTGGCCAGGCTGTCCAACTCGGAGCCCGAGCGCGTCGCGCTTTCCGAGGCGGAGGTGCAGAGCCTGCTACAGTACCGTGTGGCCAGCTACCTGCCCGAGTACATCGTCGCTCCGCAGGTGACGCTGGATGGCAATCGGCTGCATGTGCAGGCACAGGTGCCGACGACGAGCTTCCCACGCATCGACGAGCTCGAGTCGGTCGTGGGCTTCCTGCCGGACACGACGACGGTGAAGGTGTCCGGCCAGCTCATTCCTCTGGACGACTCGCGCGTGGGGCTCGCCGTGGACGAGCTGAGCGCGGCGCGTGTGCCGCTGCCCCGCGGCCTGATTCCGATGCTGCTCCAGCGCTTCGGTCGTACCAACGAGCCGGGCCTGCCATCCGATGCGCTGGCGCTTCCGCTGCCGGCGGGCGCCACGACCGCGTACGTCCGCGCCGACTCCCTCATTTTCGTACCTCGCACCAGCAGTGAGCGCTGAAGGCGAATCGACTCCATGGCACGCATTCTCATCGTCGACGACGAGGACGGGATCCGCAAAGTCCTGCGCCAACTCCTCGAGTACGAGGGACACGAGGTCCGGGCGGCGGGCGGGGGGGGCGAAGCCCTCGCCGTATTCGAGGAGTTCCGCCCTGATCTGACATTCCTGGACGTGAAGATGGCGCGCATGGACGGACTCGAGGTCCTGGATCGATTGCGCGCACAGGACCCCGATGCGCTCGTCGTGATGATCAGTGGCCACGGCACGATCGAGACCGCGGTCGAAGCGACCCGGCGCGGCGCGTACGACTTCCTCGAGAAGCCCCTCGACACGGACCGCATCCTCCTCACCCTGCGCAATGCGCTCCAGCAGCGGGGATTGGTGCAGGAGAACCAGCGACTGCGCGGTGACATCGAGGGCCGCTACGAAAGCGTGGGCCGCAGCTGTGCGAGCCGTGCGCTCCTGGACCGGGTCGAGAAGGTCGCGCCGACCGATGCCCGGGTCCTGGTGACCGGAGAGAACGGTACGGGCAAGGAACTCGTCGCGAGGGCGATTCACCGCCTCTCGGGTCGCGCGGATGCGCCCTTCGTCGAGGTGAACTGCGCGGCCATCCCCTCCGAGTTGATCGAGAGTGAGCTGTTCGGCCATGTGAAGGGCTCATTTACGGGTGCATTCGCGGACCGGAGCGGGAAATTCGAGCAGGCCGACGGCGGCACGCTCTTCCTGGACGAGATCGGTGACATGAGCCCGGCGGCGCAGGCCAAGGTGCTACGCGCACTTCAGGAGGGCGTGGTCACGCGTGTCGGCGGCGAGAGGTCGATTCGCGTCGATGTGCGCGTCGTCGCCGCGACGAACAAGGACCTCAGGCAGGAGATCGAGCGCGGCCGCTTCCGCGAAGACCTCTTCTTCCGCCTCAACGTCGTGCCGATCCACGTCCCGCCACTCCGCGAGCGTCGCGACGACATCCCGATGCTCGTCCGTCACTTCGTGACGATGGCCGTGGAGCGCCAGCGGCTGCCGGCGCGAGCGTTCGCGCCGGATGCGATCGAACGGCTGTGCCGAATGGAGTGGCCCGGCAACGTGCGCGAGCTGCGCAATACGGTGGAGCGCCTGCTGATTCTGGCACGGGGTGAGGAGGTCGTCGCCGCCGACATCGACCGCATGGTGGGTGGCGTCGATGACACGGGTAGTCTGCCAGGTGAGTTGCTACAGGCACCGACCTTCGCCGTCTTCAAGGAGCGGGCGGAACGGGCGTACATCCTGGGCAAGCTCCGCGAGCACGACTGGAACGTGAGCGAGACGGCACGCGCCATCGACATGCCACGCTCGAACCTCTACAAGAAGATCGAGCGTTTCGGTCTCGTTCGCGAAGAGGTCTGACGGCGTCCGGTCTTGCCATGGACGGCCGAACGTTCCAGAATTCGTGCCGATTATCGTAGCCTTCGAGTGATGCCAGGTGGGAGGACGTGATGGCTGAGAAGTTTCGCAACTTCATCGCCGGAGAGTGGGTCGAGCCCGCGACCGGCGAGTACTTCGAGAACCGCAATCCCGCGGACACCACGGATCTGATCGGTCTCTTCCCCCGGTCGGGGAAGGAAGATGTCGAGCGTGCGGTCGAGTCGGCCAAGGCCGGCTTCGAGCGCTGGCGTCGGACGCCCGCGCCGCAGCGCGGCGATGTGCTCCGCCGCGTCGGCGACCTGATGACCGCGCGCAAGGACGAGATCGCCCGGGTCATGACCCGCGAGATGGGCAAGGTACTCGAAGAGACGCGCGGCGACGTGCAGGAAGGGATCGACACCGCCTACTACGCCGGAGTCGAGGGGCGGCGGCTCTTCGGCAAGACCGTGCCGAGTGAGCTGCGCGACAAGTGGGCGATGACCTACCGCCGGCCGATCGGCGTCTGCGGCCTGATCACGCCGTTCAACTTCCCGATGGCGATCCCGACGTGGAAGATGTTCCCGGCGCTTCTCTGTGGGAACTCGGTCATCCTCAAGCCGGCAGAGGATGTGCCGCACACGGCGGTGCTGCTCGTAGAGATCCTTCTCGAGGCCGGGTTGCCGGCGGACGTCATCCAGCTCGTCCACGGGTTCGGCGAGGAGGTCGGCGCCGCGATCGTCGAGCACCCCGAGATCCCCGTGATCTCCTTCACCGGCTCGACTGCGACGGGCTCCGTGATCGGCGAGACGTGCGGCCGCATGCACAAGCGGCTCTCGCTCGAGATGGGGGGCAAGAACGCGCAGATCGTCATGCCTGATGCCAACATGGAGTTGGCGCTCGACGGCGTGCTCTGGGGCGCGTTCGGCACCACCGGCCAGCGGTGCACGGCGACGAGCCGGCTCCTGCTGCACGAGGACATCCACGACGAGTTCCTCGAGCGCCTCGTCGCCCGCACGAAGGAGTTGCGCCTCGGCAACGGGCTCGAAAACGGTACGGATGTCGGCCCGCTCATCAACCAGGCGGCGCTGGACAAGGTCCAGAGCTACGTCGAGATCGCCCGTGAGGAGGGTGACGAGATCGTGGTCGGTGGCCAGCGTGCCACGGGCGGTGGGCTCGACAACGGCTACTTCTTCGAGCCGACCATTCTGAAGGGCGTCAAGCCCGGCAGTCGCCTCGCCCTCGAGGAGATCTTCGGCCCCGTCCTCAGCGTGATCAAGTTCAGCGACCTGGACGAGGCGTTCCGGATCAACAACGAGGTCAAGTACGGCCTTTCGAGTGCGCTGTACACGCAGGATGTGCGCGCCTCGTTCCGCGCCATGACCGAGCTCGACAACGGCATCACGTACATCAATGCACCGACGATCGGCGCCGAGGCGCACCTGCCCTTCGGCGGCGTCAAGATGACCGGCAACGGTCACCGCGAAGGCGGCTGGGAGGTGTTCGAGTTCTACTCCGAGACCAAGGTCGTCTACGTGGACTACTCGGGTCGCCTGCAGCGGGCCCAGATTGACACGTACGACGCGGCGCCGTATTAGGAATCAGGAATTCCGTTCGGGAACGCGCCCCGACGGGGCAGGGTACGATGGGCGGCGCCGGGCGGCATGCCCGGCGCCTCGTGCCTGGAACGCGACCTGCCATGAAGTCGGTCGGTTTGACAGGCGCCATCGAGATCCGCATCATCGGGAGTACGTGTGAATCGACTCGTTCGCCGGTCCGGTACCAAGGACCGGACGCAGGATCGGGAAAACAGGGGCGCCAAAGAGTCCGGTGGCGCCGTGTCGGTCGGGCGGTGGGCCTGGGAGTGGGTCAAGTCCATCGGCATCGCGATCGTCCTCTTCCTCGTGACCCGGACTTTCCTGGTCGAGGCGTTCCGGATCCCGACCGGCAGTATGGAGAACACCCTTCTGGTCGGCGATTTCCTTCTCGTGAACAAGGCCGTCTACGGAGCTCAGCTCCCCGGAACGAGTCTGGAGTTGCCCGCCTTCGGCACCCCGACGCGCGGTGACGTGGTCGTGTTCAGACCGCCGCACGAGCCGGACAAGAATTACGTCAAGCGGCTCGTCGGTGCGCCGGGTGACACGCTGTCGATGCAGGACAAGGTGCTCTACATCAACGGCGAGCCACAGGCCGAACCGTACGTTCAGCACATCGATCCGCTCGGGCAGCCGGTCCATCTGCCAGAGATGCAGTGGCAGCGCAGTTATCTCGCACCGGGCGTCGATCCCGACCAGTACCGGCCTACCCGCGATACCTGGGGGCCGATCGTGGTACCAGAGGGCTACTACTTCGTCCTGGGCGACAACCGGGACGACTCCGAGGATTCCCGTTACTGGGGCTTCGTCGAGGCGTCGGCTATCAAGGGCAAGCCGCTTTTCATTTATTATTCGTTCAACCCGAACGTTTTGCGGCCGTTCCCGTGGGTCACCGAGATCCGTTGGGACCGGATCGGCGATACCATCCATTGAGGCAGTGCCGGGCGTGACGACGCGCCCGGTTCTTGTCGCCCGTCATTCAGTATAGGGACACAGCGTCCGAAGCAGGGCGTTCCTATATACATCACGGCCGAATCGTTTTCGGTTAACCACTCCGCAGCCCCCCGGAGCACCGTATGGGCTTCAACTCATCGCGCAAGCAGGCGCACGAAGAGAGCTCACTCGACCAGTATCTGAAGGAGATCAGCGCCTACCCCCGGGACCATCCCCACGTGCGTGGGGAGCCCAGTTCCAGCGCCGGGGTGCGCCCCATTTCCACCGGACCATCCCCACGTGCGTGGGGAGCACGCAGGCCCCGCAGTCCTGCTGCCCGTTGTCGTCGGACCATCCCC
>CALKIP010000226.1 GCA_937995995.1 uncultured bacterium | reverse complement strand
CACGATGACGTTCAGGTCCTCGCCCGTGCCCCGGCCTGCGCGGAAACCGCGCAACGCCAGCGTGTCCGCCACCGTCTGCGCCCGCACGGCGCCACGGCAGTAGACCGCCATCACCTGCTCGGTGCCGCGCCCGGCGAGTGCGCGCGCGAGTACGTCGGGCTTCTGCTCCGCACCGGCGAAGGTGTAGCCGAGCGGCCGCGTCTGCATCGGGACCGCCTCTTCGACTTCGGTGGGGACGGGCGGGATATGGAGAGGGCGACGGACGTGGCGTTCGACGTAGTCGCCGACCCGTGAGGTACGCTCGGCGGTGACGACGATCCGCTGAGCCTCGCGTGAAATCGCGTTGGTCAGCGCTTCGACGTCATCTTGTGTCTCGAGTGCGAAGAGTGTGGCGAGGCCGTCTAGCACGAGGGTAACGACGCCGCCGAGCTTGAGCGTCGAGGAGCGGACCGCCTCCAGTGCGGCGCCCGGCGTGGCGACGACGATTTCGGCATCCGACGTCGCCTGGGCCCAGCCCGGGCCCATGGCCGCGACGCCGAGCTCCGCGATGCGGGCGAAGCGCGCGAGTGAGACCGCGGTCTGCGTCGCGACCTCCGGCGTGGGCACCAGCACCAGGGCGCGTAGTGCGCCCGCCTCTTCTCCGGGCTCCGGGAGCTCTCCACTCAGCAGCCGCTCGACCAGCGCGAGGCCGTACGCCCCGACCACTCCGGCCCCGGCCGATGCGTGGAGCACCACGTTTCCACCCCGTCGCAGCACCGGCACGGCGCCTTTCTGCAGCGCCGTCGGTGCCTCGTATCCCAGTTCCTGCACCACGTCGACCAACTCGGGTCGCAGCCCGAGTTCCCGGAATCCATCAGCCATGCCCATCCCTCATTACTCGCATTGTCAAAGACAGGGCCGGGAATATACGACCTTGCAAGTGTTCTGCCCAGATGCGTACCTTCGTGGCTCCCCACGCATCCACCGCACACCCGTGGACATGGAAAACCTTCAGAACTGGCTCACTGCGGCAAGCAACTTCGTCTGGGGCGTTCCGATGATCATCCTGCTCATCGGAACCGGGGTGTACCTCACCCTCCTGCTCAAGGGACTGCAGTTCCGCCAGCTCGGCCCGGCGCTGTGGCTCGCGCTCATCAAGCGCCGCGAGGAGGGGGCCAAGGGCGACATCTCGCACTTCCAGGCGCTCATGACCGCGCTCGCCGCGACCGTCGGGGTCGGCAACATCGCCGGAGTGGCGACCGCGATCGCCGCCGGTGGGCCGGGCGCCCTCTTCTGGATGTGGATCACCGGCCTCTTCGGGATGGCGACGAAGTACGCCGAGGCCGTGCTCGGTGTGCGCTACCGCGAAGTCGACCCACGCGGCAACATGGCCGGCGGGCCGATGTACTATCTCTCGCGCGGCGTCGGCGGCGGCTTCGGCCGGCTGCTCGGTGGCCTCTTCGCCCTCTTTGCCGCACTCGCCGCCTTCGGCATCGGCAACATGGTGCAGTCGAACTCCGTGGCCGATGCGCTGCAGTCCTCCTTCGGCGTGCCGCCCCTCTGGACCGGCGTCGCACTCGCCGTACTCGCCGGTCTCGTCATCCTCGGCGGAATCCGCAGCATCGGGCGAGTCACGGGATTCTTCGTCCCGTTCATGATCGCCTTCTACATGCTCGGCGGTCTCATCGTGCTCGCGCTGAACGTGCGCGCCATCCCGGGGATGTTCGCACTCGTCTTCACCGAGGCGTTCAGCCCGACGGCGCCGATCGGCGGCTTTCTCGGCGCCAGCGTCCGCGAGGCGATGCGCTGGGGGTTCGCACGCGGGATCTTCTCCAACGAGTCCGGCCTCGGCACCGGCGCCATCGCCGCCGCCGCCGCCCAGACCCGCTCGCCCGTCAGCCAGGCGCTGGTCTCGATGACCCAGACCTTCATCGACACCATCGTCGTCTGCACCATCACCGGCTTCACGATCATCGCCACGAACGCGTGGACGCGGATCGATCCCATCACGGGCGAGGGGCTCACCGGAGCGCCGCTCACGGCAGCCGCCTTCAGCACCGGGCTGCCGGGGGAGTGGGGCGGCATCATCGTCTCGCTCGGGCTCGCCTTCTTCGCCTTCTCGACCCTGCTCGGCTGGGCCTACTACGGCGAGCGCGCGATCGAGTACCTCTTCGGCGTGAAGGCGATCACGCCGTACCGCCTGATCTTCATCACGGCCACCTTCTTCGGCGCGTCCGTGCTCCAGTTCAGCGCGAGCCAGAGCGAGGGCTTCCAGTTGGTCTGGTCGTTCAGCGATGTGATGAACGGCGCAATGGCGATCCCGAACCTGATCGGCCTGCTCCTGCTTTCCGGCGTCGTGGCACGGGAGACGAAGGCGTACTTTGGGAGTGCGGGCGATGTGACTGCGGAGATCGCAGGGAAAGAACCCGAGGGCTGAAACCGTCTCCGGGTGATCGCGCCCGGCAGTGGCGGCACGTCCTCCGTTTCTCGCAGAGGACGCGGAGTTTCAACATCGTTTCTCACACAGAGGCGCAGAGGGCCGGTGTTCGACTCGTGTGGGCGGGGTGGTGGCTGGGCAGCGTGCCGGGCGTGTTGGGCCGTTTGGATCCGGCGGTGCGCGGAGCGCCCGTTGCATGGGGGTGCTCGCCGGTCGGGCAGCTTTCGTGGAGGAGTGGACTACCCAAAGACAAAGGGGCTGTCCAACCCGGGATCAATCCCCTCCCCGACCAGACAGCCCCACCTTCGTGCCTCCCCGTCTCCGCGCGAGACTGGAAGCTCACTCCGCGTCCCTCTGCGCCCTTTGCGAGAGATGCGAGCCCAGCCCGACCTCGACGGGCTGCTTCAGCCCTACCTCGATGAGCGGCTCTAGCTGCGGGGCGGATCCCCCGGCTGGTAGGGAAGCTGATTCAGGAAGTACTGCGTCTCGAGATCGAGGCGAGAGGTCCGGAGCTGGTCCGTCCGCGCGTACACGACCGTGTCCGGGCCGTGGCGGTGCGCCTCGATCGTCACTGTCCCATCCCCGCCCTTCAGCGTGATCGAATTGCGGTCCTCGCTCACCTTCTCGATGGGCAGGCGGCTCGTCAGTATCTCTTCCGCGGTCCGCAGCACATCCCGGATCATCGCGGCGGTCATGCGTTCGTAATCGGCCATGGGTCCGTCGTCCGACAGTGGATAGCGTTGTCCAGCGCGATAATCTGGCGCTGCACGCGCCCACGGGCAAGCCGCACCGGCCAATGTCGGAGAGGTGCTTGTCGGCGATCGATGCCTCCTCCATATTCCCGCCGACCTCCACTCCACCAGGGACGACGACCGTGCGGATCAGCGACAACGTCAGTGAAATCCAGCCGTCCGCGACCATGGCCGTGGCCGCACTCGCCCGTGAGCTGCGTGCACAGGGCCGCGACATCATCGACCTCAGCGCCGGCGAACCCGACTTCCGGACACCGGACTTCATCGCGCAGGCGGGGATCGCCGCCATCCAGAACGGCCAGACGCGCTACACACCGCCGCCCGGCCTGCCCGAGCTGCGCCAGGCCATTGCCGAGAGCATGGCGCGCCGTTACGGCCGGCCGATGGATCCCAGGGGCGTCGTCGTCAGCGCCGGCGCCAAGCAGGCGCTCTTCAATGCCTGCTTCGTCCTCTTCGGCCCCGGCGACCGCGTCCTGATCCCGGCGCCGTACTGGACCAGCTACCCGGAGATCGTCAAGCTGGCCCGCGCAGAGCCGGTGGTCGTGCCGACGCGCGAGGAGCGTGGGTTCAAGCTGACGACCGAGGATCTCGATGCGGCGTGGAGCGAGGGAGTGCGTGGGCTCATGCTGAATTCGCCGTCGAACCCGGCCGGTGTGGTCTACTCGCGCGACGATCTGAAGGAGATCATGGACTGGGCGTCGAAGCGCGACGTCTGGGTGATCAGCGACGAGATCTACAGTCGGATCCACTTCCACGACGGCCCCGCGCCCGGGCTGCTCGATCTCGGTCCCGAGGTGCTCGAGCGTGCCGTGGTCATCGACGGCGCTTCGAAGGGCTTCGCGATGACCGGCTGGCGCATCGGCTTCTCGTACACGGATCCTGCGCTCGCCGGCCACATCTCGGCGCTGCAGAGCCATACGACGTCGAACGCGGCCTCTCCCTCACAGCACGCGGCGATCGCGGCGTACAGCGCCGAGCCGCTCGAGGAAGAGGGGATCACGCGGATGGCCGAGGTCTTCCAGCAACGCCGGGACCTGCTGCTCGACCTCTTCCGGGAGCAGCTCCCCGAGGTGGAGTACATCCGGCCGGAAGGTGCCTTCTATCTCTTCTTCCGCGTGGACGGGTACTTCAAGGGCGACATCGCCGACTCGGTGTCCTTCTGCCGCGACATCCTCGACCGCGCGGGCGTGGCGCTCGTGCCCGGTGCGGCCTTCGGCGACGACCGCTACGTGCGACTCTCCTTTGCGGCCTCCGAGCAGGCGCTCGAGCAGGGCGTGGCACGGCTCGCCGAGGCGCTGCACGGATAAGCCGGTGGGCGGCACACGGACGCCGGTCGCCGGTGCAGTCGGCCCCGCACCCGCGGCGCTACGGCGCCGCTTCCCCGAGCGCCCTGAGCGGACTCCCGACGTCCGCGCCGCCGCAGAGGGTGACGTG
>CALKIP010000225.1 GCA_937995995.1 uncultured bacterium | reverse complement strand
TTCGCGGACGACTCCTCGAGGAGCACGGCCTCGAGATCGGCGCCGGTCTGGGCGTCCTGGCCGGGAAGGTCTGGAGGATCGGCCTCATGGGCCACAGCAGCCGGTGGGAGAACATCGAGCACTGTCTCAACGCTCTCGGCGCGGTCCTGAATGACGAGGGTTTCTCGACCGACGCGGGCGGAGCCGTCGATGCCGCACGAAGCGTGCTGTCCGAAGCCGTTCCCGCCGGCGGCTGAGATGAACCCTGAAGCCCGCCCCTCATCACGGCACCCCGAACCCGAGTGCACGCAAGGTCAATCGGTACGCGCCCGGGTCTTCGGTGAAGAACAGTCCCCCGCTCCGCTCCCCCTCAGCGGGTACGTAGTCGAGCGTGGTCTGACTCGTCTGCACGCTGCCCGCATCGTCGGAGAGCTCACCCTCCACGATCACATCGGCCGCGGTCTCCCCTCCCCGGTTCCGGGCGGTGAAGGTGACGAGATAGCCGTACGCGGCACGGTGGATGGAATCGGTTCGGATATCGATGAGGGCGGGCGTGGTCGGACCGTCGAGGGCGTCGTGGAGGAGAAGGCCGAGTGCGGCCAGCACGACCAGGGCACTCACGCCGGCGACGATCCACTCCGTGGTCGAGGTTTCGAATCGCCTCCTGCCGACTTCATTGCCCTGCCCGTTCTCCTCCCCCCTGTCTCGGCGGTTCTGCGATCGCCCTACCCGGGTCATGGCGCGCTCCCGCGATTCAGAGGAGGACCCGGGCGACGGAGGCGCCGATCCCTGCCGGGAAGCCCAGGACGACAATCGTCAGCAGGTGCTCACCGACCGCATGGCCCTGGAGTCGATCGAAGGTCCAGAGAATGTAGCCACTGACCAGAAGGGCGAGTGCGTATCCCGCGACCGTGAATCGAAGGAAGAGGCTCCACCAGGGCGTACCCTGCGGCGCCGTGGGTGCATTGCGAAAATCCACCTCGTAAACGAATGCGTGGATCAGAACCAGGGTGAAGAGTGCGAGCGCCAGCCCGTGCCATGATGTCATCTTGTAGGCGATGAGCACCATCTCCTCGGTCGGCGCGAGGCTGGCGGCGAAGAAGACGGCGCCAGCGAGCATGAAGAAGAGCTCGCCCGCATACGATGCCTCCTGCTTCAGCTCCCGCTTTTTCTCCGCCTGCTGGCCGAACTCACTCGAGGCGAGGATGGCGCCGATGCTGGCCGGCACCGCCAGCAGGGTCACCTTCCCGGTGATCTCCCGCAGCGCCGTCTCCACGCCGATGATGTTCATGAGAAGCAGCATCGCGGTGGCGGAGACGAAGCCTACGCCGATCGCGACGAAGGCATCGACGACGTCGTCGACCCACGTCTCGGTCTCCCTGAAGCCCGAGAAGTAGGAGAGTCCGACCAGGAGGGGAAGATCGAGTACGACCAGGAGGGCGAGCTTCAGCCGATCCATGTAGAAGCCCAGCCACCACAGCTCCATCGTCATGAGCATGGGGAGAGAGAAGAGGATCGCTCCCCCGAAGGCCCGTGCGAGGCCGACCCGAAACTCGCGTGCCACCTCGGCCCGGGTACGCCTCGCCCCGGCGCCGCCTTCGGACTCTTCCGCCATCCTCTACTTTTTCGTTACGGCTGATAATACAATGGTCCGCCTGGTCCGAGTGGAATTCCAAGTAGAACGTCGTGCCGACGCCCTCTTCGCTCTCGACCCAAATACGACCGCCGTGGGCGACGACGATCCCGCGAGCGATGGCGAGCCCGAGTCCCGCACCGGCACGCCGCGCTCGGTTCGCCTGCCAGTACCGGTCGAAGATGTGATCCCGACACTCCGCCGAGATCCCGATCCCGGTGTCCGACACCGAAAAGATCAGGTCGGCCTCGCCAGGCTCCGCGCAGAGATCGATCCGTCCGCCCGCGGGGGTAAATTTCAGCGCATTGCCGACGAGATTCGCGAAGACCTGTAGCAGACGCGCCCGGTCGGCCCGGATCTCCGGCAGGTCTGACGGGACCCGCGACACCAGCTCGAGGGACCGCACCGCCGCAGCATCCGCATGCATTTCGACGACCTCGGCCAAGAGCTTCGCGGAATCGATCCGTTCCACCTCGAACGACAGGATCTCCGATTCGAGCCGGGCGACATCCAGTAGATCCTGGGTGAGGCGCTCCATGTACCGCACGCTACGCCCCACGACATCGACGTACCGGACGGCCTCGCCGCTCGCGCCCTGTGCCAGAAGCTGCCGGAGAAGGTCCACGGCCATGCCCACGGTGTTCAGTGGACTCTGTAGATCGTGGGCTATGATCCGGTGCACTTCGTCCCGAGTACGAATGGCCGTGGACGCCTCACGGTCGCGCCGTGCGAGGTCGAGTGCCAACGCGACCAACTCCGCGAGATTACGTGCCGTCTCGACCTCGGCACTCGTCCAGCGCCGCTCGCAACGGTCCATGACCCAGAGCACGCCTGGAGAACCGCCGACGGGCCGTAGCGGCACGGCGAGGCAGGCACACACCGACAGGTCGCGCAACATCGGATCACTGCTCAGCACCGGACTCTCGCGCACGTTCGAAGCCAAAAGCGGCTCTCCTGACTCGACCACCTCTGCCGGTGGGCGGTGCGCCCCAGTGCGAACGATCCCATCCGCGGCCTCTTCGGGGAGTCCGACCGCCAGCGTGACAGGGGGCCCCTCCTCCATAGATGCATCGAGCAGCACCATGGGCGCCTGGAGCAGGTGGGACGTCAGCCGAACGAGACGGGTGCAGGAATCGGCAGCATCGAGACCGAGGTGGTCGAATGGAAGGGGGTCGGCGGGTGGGGTGATTCGGGCGGGGCCATTCATCCAAACCTCCTGAGGGCCTGGGGTCCCAAGTGATCCGCCGAATTCGAAGGGGTGCCCGGTTCCAGAACACAGGGGTGGGAACGTTCGCCCTACCGGTCGGACGCCGCGACCCTGGTAGGAGAACCTCCACCTGCCGGCCAGCACGCCGGCAGGCGGTGTACGAAAAACTGTAACACCCGCGGAAGCCGCGGGTCAAGAGTCGCGTTTTTCACCCTCCCGATCCTCGCCCGTGGCCCGGCTGAGCCGGCGCGCGGCTTCGGCGACCGCAGCCGCTTGCCGCTCGGCAAGTTCGGCAAGACGCGCGCTATTGGCCGGGCTCGGCGTTCGCCGACCGACGGCCCAGGAGTACAACGTACCCGGACTCACCTCCAGACGCCTCGCCAACTCCGCCTGACTCATGGTGAGTGCGCGGATGAGCTGCTGCACGGTTGCGTGCAGTTCCTCGTGCTCGTCCATTTCCATGACTCGAGGTTGTCTCCGGGGCGCTACCCTGTTATCGGCCGGTGTCGCTTCGGACTGTAATCTGCAAACGCACCGCCGACGCGAGGCCGCGCAATCCACCGGCCGAGCCCCGAGAAACCCCTTTTACACACGCAGGTGCCCGGGTCGACAATGACCCGGGCACCTGTGGAGTCATCGGCATCGATTCCCTCGGGCGTCTCCATGCCGCACGAGGGAAGTACCTCCTCGCGGGGGCCACGGCACCCGTACCGTGGCGCATCGTCTCGAATGTCCGCACCTGCCGGCCCGGCACCGTCGAGGCCGCCAGCTTCGCGGCCTGCCTCATCGGTACCACCAGTTCCGGCGCCCCGGAGTCTTCACGTTTCCAGTGGGTGCGCCCCTGCGTCGACGAGATGCTCCGGACGCATCGGTCGACTGCATTCAACGTGCACTCTTCCCGATGCCGGCGTCCCACCTCCGATAGTAGACACCGGACCAACGACCTCGGCTGACGAATCCACGACTCGTCACCGACGCGCGAGGCGAGGTCCTGGTGAATGCAAAGTTCGTACCCGGACTCAGGATGGCAGGGGTTCAGGCGGGCCGCCGGGTGGTGTGCTTCTTGCCCGATTGGGCGAGGAAGGAAGAGATTTTTCGATCCCTCGATCCGACGTGGATACATGAGCAGCAAGACAATTTTTCCGGATGCGAGCACGGGCGCTCGAGGATGGACCGCCGTACTTCTCGCCGGCGTCGTGGGGCTCGCCGCCTGTGAGCCCGCACCGGACCGGCAGGTCGTCGAGGAACCGGCTGCTCCGGCCGCCACGCCCGCGCCCCAGCAGGCACCCCAGCCGCCGCTTCAAGATGGCACGGCCACGACTCCCGGTGCCCAGCAAATGGTCCAGATCCGGATCACCGAGGACACGGTGGAGGTTACGCCTACGTCGCTGCGGCCCGGCAACACTACTTTCCAGGTGACGAACGAGACCTCCGTTCGGTACGACGTGGACATCGATGGTCCGGGGCCGGACGGTGAGGCGGAACGCCTGCAGCCGGGCGAGACGCGCACCGTCCAGATGAATCTGCAGGCCGGGACATACGAGGTCGAGGTCGAGTCGGAAGAGGGTCCTTCTCGGGAATGGGAGACCCGGATCGACGTACAGGGTTGAGCCGCGTGACGTCGCCTCCGGACCAGACGTCGTCTCGGGTCGTCTGATCCGGGGGGCCGACATGAGGCGCCCCTCGGAGTTCCGACGGGTCCAACAGGCGGCGTGGTGGCGGCATGGCAAACGCCGCGTCGAAGGCGTCGTTTTCGCGGTGTTCCATTGGCTCGCGCCACACGTGCGCGGTCTCTATTCCGCCGTTGGTATCGTCCTCCTCGTCGGCCTCGGCCTCGCACTCGTCGCGCTCTGGGGGTTCGCCAAGCTGGCCGATTCGGTGCTCGAGGGCGAGACGCTCGCCCTCGACCACTTCGTCATGCTCTGGATCAACCAGCACGCGACGCCGTGGCTCGATGCTGCCGCACTCGAGGTGACCGCCCTCGGCTCGGTCGTCGTGGTGGCGACCGTCATCCTCGTGGCCACCGCGTTCCTCTGGTTCACCCACCGCCGCGCCGCCATCCTCCTGCTCTGGGGTGCCGTCGCCGGCAGCGTGTTCCTGAACCTCATTCTCAAGAGGATCTTCGAGCGACCGCGCCCCACCCTCTTCGAATGGCGGACCGAGTACGTCGGATTTTCCTCGTTCCCCTCCGGCCACGCCATGGTCTCGATGGTCGTCTACACGATCCTGGCCTATCTCATCATCGATCTCGACCCGCCCCGACAGGTCAAGCACACCACAGCCGCCCTCGCCGCGATCATCATCACTCTGGTCGGCCTTTCGCGAGTGTACCTCGGCGTGCACTACCCGACCGACATCCTGGCCGGCTACGCCGTGGGTTTCGCGTGGGCGAGCCTTTGTGCCTTCGGGCTGCGTGCGGTTCTCTACGTGCATGAACGGATCAACAGCGGAAACAAAAAGGCCGCCTGACGGCGGTGGGGGGGCTGCCTGGCGGCAGCGGGAGAGCCGGCTGCGCCGGCGGGAGAGCCGCCCTGGTGGGCGGCGGGAGGGCGCCGCGTTGCGGCACGGGAGGGCTGCCTTCGGCAGCAGGAGGGCCGTGGTGCGGGCGCGGCATGAGACCGATGGAGACGAGGGGGTGCCTCAGGGGAGTATGATGACGACGGGCACATCTGCCGACGCGGCGCCGGCGAAGACGCCGAGTGCTCCGGGGATACCCACGGAGGCGGCGTCCACCCGGGTCGAGCGGTTCATGGCCTTTTGGACGTACCGCGAGTAGGCGCTGTCGAAGGCGGTGAGCACGAGGCGGCCGTCGAAGCGCGTGATGTCGACCGGCTCGTAACAAGAGAGGAGAACGATCCGCAGAGAAACGGAATCCCGCCCAGTCACCTCGTACGGCCAGGGCCAGAGACCGAACTGGACGCCGCCCTCTTCGAAGTCGAGGTCCACGGTGCAGTCCGGGTGGTCCAGATCCAGCCGCAGTTCCAGACGCATTTCGGGGCCGACCGGTGCCCACCTCGTCAGGACCGCCGGAGGAATGTCCGAGGACGGAACGTCCCGGGTCTCGAACTCGGTTCCCGCATCGGGGAACATCAGCACGGGTACATCGGGCACCGTCGCGGTGCCATGAATCCTCCCGCCGCCGGGGAGGTCCACGATGAGCTCGTAGGACTCACCGGCCCCCACCCCACCCGGCACGGCCGCCATGTAGCAGCCCGGACCCAAGTGATGCTCGATGCGGCCGTAGTGTCCTCCCCCGTTGCAGGCGTCCGCTCCATGGCCTTGGGGCAGGAGATGCAGTGTATCCCGGCCGGCGACGATTCGGACCGCTGCGCCCTCGAGCGGCCGTGATCGTGGGTTCGCCTGCGGCCCCGGCAGTACCCGGGTCAGAAGCACGGCAGCGGAGTCCGCACCGGCGACGAGCATCGAATGCACCGTCACCTGCTCTTGCGTGAACTCCAGTGGTGTGGGTGCGCGCTGGAGGTCGCAGCCGGCGAGCGCCGTGCAGACCGCCGCTGCCAGGGCCGTTCTCAGAATCGCCATTCGATGCCAATGGTGGGAAGGATGGGTAGCTGAGGCGCGTACGTGATCTCCGGCGGACCATACGCCCTGGCCTCGCCGACCAGGACGTTCTTCGTGTTGAGCACGTTCAGGATCTGCAGGTAGGGCGTGAGCTCGACCCGTCGCCCGAACCAGTTTTTCTGGTAGCTCTTCCGGGCGGCCACATCGAGCCGGAAGTAGCCGGGGAGCCGGTCCGAATTGTGATCCCCGAGGAGGACCGCTTCCGATGCAGGCGCCCAGCGCCCCTGCTTCGCGTCATAGACGAACGGGTCCGCAATGCCGATCGCCGGTGCATACGGCTGACCCGTGCCGAGAGCGAAGCGAGCACTCAGGAAACCGCGCTCGCCCAGGGGGAGCATGGCGGAGGCGTCGAGGACGTGACGTCGTTCGAAGCGCGGTGGAAACGTCTCTCCATCCACCCTACGCTCGGCGCGGGTGAAGGCGTAGGCCAGCGTGAGATCGACACGGCCCAGGCGGTGGTCGATCATCGCTTCGAGACCTCGCGTAGTGCCCGTCCCCACGCGGTACTCATCGACGATCAGGGGCGGCGTCTCCCAGGGATCCTCCGGCTCCGGCGCCAGCACCAGCCCATCCAGCCAACGGGTGTAGGCATCGAGCCGGATGCGGGTCCGGGCCGAGGTCCACTCCGCGCCGACGACCAGGTCCTCACCCGTCGCGAGTCCGACATCCTCGGGCTGCGCGGTCAGGATGTCGTAGGCGATGATGCTCGCCCACACAGACTCGTCGTCCTTCATGTTCCGTAGCACCTGCGCATAGCGCCCGCCGCCGAGGGAGAGGGCAATGCTGGGCGAGAGCTGGAACCGCGCACCCAGGCGCGGCATCCAGGCACGACCGTGGCCTCCTCCATCGAGCATGCGCAGCCCGGCCCGCACGCTCAACCGGTCGGTCGGCTTCCACTCGTCCTCCACATAGGCCGCCAACGTACGGACCCGGTCGGCCCGATCGAAGTTGGAGAGAGGGTCCGTGCCCCAATTGCTGACCTGCGCGACAGAGTGGTCGAAGAGGTACGCGTCGACCTGGAGACCCGTTCGCACGGTGTGGTTCCGTCCGTACCAGGTGAGGTCGGCACCGGCCAGGAGGTCGCGTGCCGTGGTATGGGCGAGGAGATTCTGTATGGTGTCGGGCACGGCGTTCGAGTAGTCACAATCGCCCGATCCCCAGCAGTTGATGGGGCCACGCCAGTGGATTTCCCAGGCATCGAAGGTTCCCCTGAAGTCGCTGTACCCGGCACGGGCGTGGAGGAGGAGCGACCCCGCGATCGGTCGGCGGTAGGCGAGGGAGAGCATCTTCGAGCCCCAGCCGAAATCGTAATCGCCATCCAGTTCCTCACGCATTCGACGGGGCAGGTGGATCCCCTCCCGGTTCAGGTACGCTGAGACCGAGAACGCGCCCATCTCACCGACCTCGTGTGTCGACTTGAGATAGACGTCGGAAAAGCCGTAGGGGATCGTAGCGGGGATGAGGTCCAGGGCGTAGGCCACATCGCTCATCGCATCGAGGTACGTGCGGCGCGCGGAGAGCAGAAAGCTGCCGCCGCCGCCCGGCAGCGGGCCGTCGACGGTCGCGTGGGTCGAGATGAGCCCCACGGCGCCCCTCGCGCGAACGCGGTCCTTCCCACCCTGACGCGTGTGGATCTCCACGTTGCTCGAAAGCCGGTCACCGGCGCTGGCCGGGAAGGCGCCGGCCCAGACGTCGACCGTAGAGACCGCATCCACGCCGATCGCGCTGAAGATCCCACCGACGTGGTAGGGGTTGAAGAGCGGCACGCCGTCCAGGGTGATCAGGTTCTGGTCGGCCGAGCCACCACGTACGTACAGGGCACTCGAGAAGTCGGAGATCGCCGCCACCGAGGGGAGCGTCTGGAGCGCTCGCAGTATGTCGGGCTCGGCAAGACCGGGCACGAGCTTGAGTGCGGGACCGCGCGCCCGGATGGCGGTCGGGCCGACCACGACCGGCGATGGTGCGACGATGCCGGCGCCCTCCGCTTCCGCCGTCGTCTCGACCTCGATCCCCGGCAGCTCGACCGGTCGCAGGGCCAGCTCGAAGTCCAGCCGAATCGTGCCCTGGCCGGAGCTCTCGATCGTGAGCGTGTTCGTCTCGTGGCCGATCGCACTCGCCTCGACCTGCCAGCGCCCGGCCGGCACATCGCTCAGCACGAAGTAGCCGTGCGCATCGCTGAGCACCACGCGGTCGAGCTGGGGAACCCGGATCGTCGCCCCCGCGATCGGCTCGAGGGGGCCCTGGACGCGTACGGTCCCCTGGATCGTGCCACCGTCCAGCAGCACGGCGGCGAGCATCAAGAAGTGAAGCACGTACCGCTCCCTTGGCAGTGTGAACGCTGCTTCGTGATCACTCCGGCGCTATGGCAGGATCGGCAGAACGAACTCGGAGCCGATGGTGTCCGCGACCGGCGTCGAGAGGCGCAGTCGTCCGCCCTCCTTCGTCAGATACCGCCGGCCATCGACCTCGAGCGTGACCACTCGCGTCGAGTGCGGGAGTTCGAGCGTGATCTCTCCCGCCCCGGCCTCGACGATCGTCAGGCGACCCGGCCCGGAGCGAAAGCGCGCGGACGTCGCCTCGCCCCGAGCACGCACACCCACCTCACCGGCCTCTACGGAACGGACCCGGATGCGCAGACTCGGGTCCGGGCCCTCGATGACTATGGCCACCGTGCCCTCGGCGGGCGCCACGAGGAGCGCGACCTCCGGGGCCACGTCCATGCTTTCGCCGGAAGGCGACGCTGCGCCTGGAGTGGGCGCGGGCGACTCTACGGCCTCCGGAGTGGATAGGATCTCGCCCAGCCACGTACGGACGGGTGAGCCGGGAAGTGCGGCCGACGCCGCGCCCGCCAGGGCGAGCACCAGCACGGCGGCACGGACGGCGGCGCCTCGGAAGCCGGGGCGAGGCGCGACGGGTGTGTCTCCCTCGACGGGGAGCAGCACCGTCTCACCGGCCTGGACCCGTGCGGCGATCCGCTCCCACGCGCCTACGGGGACCCGGACGTCGACCGCATCGCGGGCCGCCTGCCGCACGTCGCGGATCCATGCCACCGATTCGCGGCACCGGTCGCAGGCGGCCAGGTGCGCAGCGGTGCGTCGCTTCTGCCGTGTCGCGAGCCGGCCGTCCGCAAAGGCTCGCAGGTGCTCGAATCGTGGGTGCACCATCATGGGCGCGCCTCCTTGCGTAGCAGGGCCCAGGCACGAGAGAGCCGCGTGGCGGAGTTGCCGCTCGAGATACCGAGCATCCTCGCGATGTCCGCGTGAGAGAAGCCTTCGATCTCCTTGAGGACGAAGACGACACGGAGCGAGTCCGGGAGCCGTTCGAGCGCGCGCTGGACCATGATCCGATCGAGTGGCCGCACATGTGCCACCGCGGCCTCCGGCTCCTCGATCCTCGCCTCGAGTGGGACTTCCCGCTTCCTGCGCACCGACCGCATTCGCATGAGCGCCGTTCGAACGACGAGCCGCTTCAGCCAGCTCTCGAAACGTCCCTGCTCACGGTAGTTGCGAAGCGCCCGCGAGAGCCCGACGAAAACGTCCTGGAGCACCTCCTCGGCCTCCTCGCGAGAACCCGTCGTACGGTACGCGAGCCCGTAGACCATCTCCGCGTGGATCCGGTACAACTCGCCCAGTGCGTCGGTCGACCCCGCGCGCACCCGTTCGAGCAGCTCCGTGGCTCCTGAAGGATCGTTTCTCACCGTGGCCATGGCAGAGTTCCCGAGGGGACCGCTCACGTCCACCTCTATACTATTGCCGGTCGGGGAGGAAAGCTTACAGGGCGGGGGTGAGGGGACAGGAAGAGGGGGCCAGAGGTCAGAAGCCAGGAGTCAGGGGTAAGGAGTCAGGAGTCAGGGGTCAGGATTCGGGATTCAGGATTCGGGGGCGGGGGCGAGGGGCTGGAGTGGGTCCGGGTTCATTTTGGCGAGGCCGTTCGAGTTCGGGCTCTAGGCGACCGGGGGCGCGGGGGTGACCCGCGCCCCCGCGCCTTTGCGTGCGCCGCAATTGCTCGCCGAACGCTCGACGGGCCGGCTCCGGGGGAGTGCGCCGCGGGATCAAATGCCGCGGGACCCGACGCCGCGGTGGCGGACGCCGCCCGGGGCGGTGCGCTCCATCAGTCGCCCGCGCCGCTCGGGGTCGCCTCGGCCGCCGGCGTCGGGACCGTGGCGGGTTCCGGAGCGGAGGCGTCGGCTGTGGCAACGGCCCCCTGGGCGCCTGCCGCCGCGGGCTCCTCGGCGAAGAACTCCATCCCCTCGCTCTTCGTGATCACGAGCGAAGTGAGCAGGTCGCAGGAGACGTTCGGAATGGTGCGGGACATGTCCAGGATGCGGTCGACGCCGAGGACCAGCGCGATCCCCTCACCGGGCACGCCGACCATCTCGAGGACCATGACGATGAGCGGGATCGAGCCACTCGGCACGCCGGCCACGCCGATCGCGGTGATGACGGACATCACGACCACGACGAGCTGCATCGGCAGGGAGAGGTCGATGCCGAAGACCTGGGCCAGGAAGAGCACCGTCATCCCTTCGAAGAGCGCGGTGCCGTTCATGTTCATCGTCGCGCCGAGGGGGAGCACGAAGCCGGCAACCTGTTTCGGCACGCCGAACTCCTCCTGGGCGGTGCGGATCGTCGTGGGCAGCGTCGCGTTAGAGCTGGAGGTGGAAAACGCGGTGACCATGAGGGCGCGCGTGCGCCGAAAGAAGTCGCCCACGCGGACACCGGCCAGCACTCGGGCGAGCATGGCGATCACGACGGCCGTCTGGACCGCAAGGTCCCCCAGGACCGCGATGAAGTAGAGCGCGACATAGCGGAGCCTGTCGAAACCGCAGCGCGCCGTGACCGAGAAGATCAGCCCGGTCACACCGATCGGCGCGACTTTCATCGCAAATCCGATCATCACCCCGACCGCCTCTCCCACGCCCTCGAGCACCCGGAGCACCGGCCGGGAGAGATCCTCGGGTAGGCGAGTCAGCGCGATACCGAAGACCAGCGTGAAGAAGATCAGGCCGAGCATGTCTCCACGCGATGCGGAGTCGAGCGGGTTGCGCGGCACGATATTCACGAAGGTGTTCACGCCGAACTCGTTCGCTGCCGCGGCCCCCACCTTCTCCGCCGCATCGCTCGCGTAGGCATCCAGGAGCGCGGTGCGCATCGCCGGGTCCAAGGCGTGGCCGGGCTGCACCACGTTCATCAGGACCAGCCCGACGACCACCGCGATCGCCGTGGTGAGCACGAAGAAGCCGAGCGTCTTGCCGCCGATGCGTCCCACACGACGCAGGTCGCCGAGCCCGGCCACACCGAGTGCAAGCGAGGTGAAGACCAGCGGAACGACGACCATGAAGAGCATGCGCAGGAAGACCTGCCCTACCGGCTGGGCGACGTTGTCGACTACCCACTCGAGCCCCGTCGTGTCCTGCCACAACGCATTCGCCGTAACACCGGCCGCCGCGCCCAGGAACAGGCCGAGGAGGATCTTCGTGTGTAGCGCAAGCCCCTTGGATTCTACCTTCTGACTCATTGTATCTCGATCCGTATGACGGACGGCCGCCGACGCTTGCCACCGCGGGTTGCCCGGCCGCCGACCGTGTGAAGTGTGATTCGCTGTGCTCCTCACCTCTGCCGCGGAAGCCGCGGGGGCAGAGCGTCGCCGGCGTGCAGGCACGCACTTCACCGCTCCACGAGGGTCCGTGGTCACGAATTCGACCGGCCCGCAGACGCGCGATTGCGCGCTGCACCGGTCCACGGACGCTCAGTTGCGGCCGCGTACGCTCAACAGGTGCTGGAGTGGGTCAGTCCGCAGTGTGAAGAGGTGGCGCGGTGCTGCGCGACGAGAGGGTGCCCGCTCGTGCAGCGGCCAGATCCGTGGCGAACTCCAGATGGGAAAGGACGACGACGCGTGCCCGGGTCGCTTGGCACGCATCCGTTCGAATGGCGTGTAGCCCCGACCGCGACGCACGCGTACCCCGCGGCCCCGCACGGCGCACGGTGTCTCCCGTGCCGTCGCGCCCCAACTCCAGGCCAGGTGCCGTACGGGAGAGGAGCGCCGTCGAGACCGCGTAATCCGCCTCAGTGAGCGTCGCGGCCACCTCTCCGAGGTCGGCGGAAAGGGCGGAACACTCCGGAGGCGACAGCAGCCCGGCCATGTCGTGCGTCGGCACGGCACCGGCACGGCCAACGCACGCGACAATCAGGAGCAGGATCAGCCCGAAGGGGCGCAGGTGCATGTGACGCAAGAGTACACCCGTGACGCGGGGCGCCATCGCCCCGGACAATGCCAGATCGGATGGGGGATTCGACCGAGCTTAACCGAATAGACGCAGCATTGTCAAGCTTACTGCGCCGCCGGACCATCCCGGCCCAGCGTCCTTCCGACAGAATTTCAACCGTGCTTCTCCCGCGAGGATCGTCCTTCGATTCGTTCGCCAGCCTTCTGCCCCGACCGCCTGCCCCACTCCTCCTGACAGCTACAGAACCACGTCGCGCCTTCCCTAGACAGCGACAGGAGTCCGATCCAACAGAGCCGATCATGACACCTCGATCGCAGAAGGACGTCCTGCGAGGCTCGCTCGACCTCCTGGTCCTGAAGACGCTCTCGCTCCAGCCGATGCACGGCTGGGGGATCAGCCAGCGAATCCAGCAGATCTCGGATGGTGTGCTGGAGGTGAACCAGGTTTCGCTCTATCCGGCGCTCCAGCGTCTGGAGAAGGAGGGATTGATCACGAGTGGCTGGGGTACGACGGAGAACAACCGTCGGGCGCGCTACTCGAGATCACGCGGCGGGCAGGCCGTCGAGCATTGGGTGAGGAAGTGGAGAGTTGGAGGCGGTTTGCCGCGGGCCTGGAAGCGGTACTGAGAACCACGTGAGTCGGCACTTCGCGGCCCGAGACCCTGTCGCCTCAGCCGACCCGAGACCCGGTCGGTACATGTGAGCAAGGGCCGCGGGCACGACTCTCGATCACGGCGGAATTCGATTCTGACCCCGCGTCGTCGCGTGCGCCGCAGAATCTTCCCCGGAACGCCTTCATGTATATGGTTTCCGCATTCCGCGCCCGTCTCCGCCTCTTGTTCGCGCGAAGCAGCGCCGAGGACAGGATGGACGAGGAGATCCGCTTCCACATCGACATGGAGACGGAGCGGCTGGTGCGCGAGGAAGGTCTCGACCCACGAGCCGCGCGGCGCAGGGGCTTCGTCGCCTTCGGCGGTATTGAAAAGGTGAAGGAGGAGCTTCGGGACGGCCGTGGGCTGGGCTGGCTGACCGGCTTCTCGCTCGACCTGAAGCTGGGCTTCCGGATGCTGGTGAAGTATCCCGTGCTCACGGGGGCGAGTGTCCTGGCGCTCGCCGTCGCCGTGGCGCTTGCGGCGTCGTGGTTCGAGTTCTCGAAGGATATGGCCCGGCCGCGGATCCACTCGAGGAGGGTCACAGGATCGTGCAGCTCCGGAACCGGGATCTCGCGAGCGCGGATCGCGACCAGTCCAGCGAGCCGCGTTCACTGCACGATTTCGAAAACTGGCGGGACGAGGTCGAAACGATCGACGCCCTCACGGCCGCATCGACGGTAGAGCACAGTGTGGCGACGGACGACGGCCGTCTCGCCGTGCTCAAGGGCGCGCAGGTCACCCCCTCGATGTTCAAACTCGTCCGCGTCCAGCCGTTGGAGGCGTTGAGGGCGGAATAGATCGAGAGGGCTGGAACAGGCATTGCGACAGCGCTCGCGCCCCCATCGCCCTGGACCGACTCGGAGGGAGCCACGCATGTCACGCATCGCCATCATCGGAGGCCACGGCAAGGTCGCCCTCAGGTTGTCGAGACTCCTCGTCCAGGAGGGGAACGAGGTCACGTCCTTCTTCCGCAACCCGGAGCATGCCGACGATGTGCGCGAGACCGGCGCGACTCCGGTCGTGCTCGATGTCGAAGAGAGCTCGACGGCCGAGATCGCCGAGCAGATCGCGGGACACGATGCGCTCGTCTGGTCCGCGGGCGCCGGCGGCGGCAACCCGAAGCGCACCTACGCCGTCGACCGGGATGCGGCGATCCGGTCTATGGACGCCGCCGAACAGGCCGGTGTGCGGCGCTACGTCATGGTCTCCTACCTCGGGTCCAGCAAGGAGCACGGCGTGCCCGAGGACAGCTCCTTCTTCCCGTACGCCGAGGCCAAGGCCGCTGCGGACGACTACCTGCGAAGCACCAATCTCTCCTGGACCATCCTCGGGCCGGGACGGCTCACCGAGGAAGAGCCGTCGGGAAAGATCCGGGTCGATCCGGACAAGAACACGCCGGACAGCGACACCTCACGCGGAAACGTCGCTCGCGTGGCCGCTGCAGTCCTCGCGGAGCCGCGCACCATCGGCAAGACCATCGACTTCATCGACGGGGACACGCCGATCGCCGAGGCCATCGTGAGTACGCGGTGAAGCCACGATCGACGATCGCCCATACTTCTGAAGCGATCGTCGATCGTGACGCACCGCGTGTTCCGCCTGGCCGCACCGCACGGCGCACGCCCGTGTGGCGTGCGCCGTACGGTGGAGGCCCGGGCACTTCGTGCCTCTACTCCACCTGCCAGAGGTGGCTACCCGCCAGCGGCCGGCTACGCGCCTTCGCTTCCCGGAGGGCGGCCTCCGTGGCCTCCTCGTCGAGGCCGAGCACTTCGCTGAACTCACGCGTCGTGCCCGAGCCGTACTCCTCGAGCACCGCCTCGATGCTCACCTCGCGCGCCGGCGGCAACTCGCCGAGCGCGGCCTGGAGCGCGCGCTCCAGCCTGAAGAAGGGCTGCGAGCCCCGCATCACCCACGGCTGCTCACCCGCCGGACCGGTGACGATCAGCGTCGGGAAGCCCCGGATCCCGGTCCTGACCTTCTTCTCGAGATCCGCCGCAAAGGCATCCTGGCTCGCCGGGTCGCGGAGCGCGGCCTCGAACCGTGCAGCGTCGAGCCCGATGTCCACGGCACATGCGATCAGCACCTCCGGCCGTGCAATGTTGCGCGCCTCAAGGAAGAGCGCCTGTCGGATGCGGCGCAGGTAGTCCTCCTCCCGTTCCGGGGCAATCGCGCGCACCGCGTGCACGGCCACCGATGCCGGGTAGGACGACGCCAACGGATCCGTGAGCCACACGGACGGGTCGATCGGCTGACCGTAGCGCTCGGCGACTTCGTCCCAGTGCGGAGGAATGTCCGAAGGCGCGCGGATCCCCGCGCCGGCATCGGCAAAGCCCTCCCAGTGCGGCAGCAGTCCCCCGTAAAGGTGCGTCACCTCGACATGCTCACCGTAGTGGTACAGGAAGCGCCGCCACGCGGGTTCCATCGCCCAGCAGTGCGAGCAGATCGGGTCCGTAGCGAACAGGATCTCGGCACGGGCGGGCCGAGTTGCACTCGACTCGTTCCGGGCAGCGTCGTCTCTCACCCCAATTCCTTCAACCAACATGACAGAACCTCCAAATTTCCAGAAAAGGACCCGCAACATCTCCAAGCACTAAGAAACATTGGCAAAAAAATACAGCGATCTAGCGCGGAATGGGCACTGATTCGGCGGCACGGCCGACCGTGCGCAGCAGCGACACCGCGGCCTGCTTGACCTCCGGGTCCACGTCGGCCAGAGCCCGCTCGATGATTGCCGTGTGCTCGGGAAAGATCCGACGCATGAGCGCCTCGCCCTCCGGCGTGAGCGCGACCTCCTTCGTGCGACGGTCCGGCGCGTATTCACGGCGCTCCACAAGCCCTCTCTGCTCCAGCCGATCGGTCAGATAGCTGATCCCGCCACTGGTCACCAGCACCCTGTGCTGGAGTTCGCCCAGGCGCATGGGCCCCTTGTGGTAGAGGGTGTCGAGCACGCCGAACTCTCCCGGCGTGATCCCGTGCTTCTCGATGTGGGCGAAAGCATGGGCGCGCACCGCATCGTACGCCTTGGCCAACACGGTCCAGAGCTTCAGGTCCAGTGATTCGGGTTGCATCGGCACCTCATTTCTCCAAGCACTTTGAGAAACTAACCGGTAAAACCCCGGCCGTCAAGCCCTCGCCTCGTAGGCCGTGTTGAGCCGTGAAGGACCAGGGTGCGACTCTTGCCCGCCCACTCCCGATGAAGCCAAAGGGCCGGAAGAACCCGAAAGCCGTCGAAGAAAGTGACAATGAACGTACTCGTAGCCACGCAAGGCGAGGTGCTGGTCGTGGAGGCCGGGGCTGGCGCGATGCGAACCGCGGCAGGCCTGGAAGGTCAGCGTCCAACCTGCCTCGCCGCGCCCCCTCTGATCCCCGGCAGGGCATGGTGCGGGACAGATCGAGGCGGCGTCTATCGTAGTGACGACGGCGGCGCGTCGTGGAAGCTGGTCGGGCTTCGTGACCAGCGGATCACGGCCATCGCCGCCACCCCGGCCCAAGCCGGCCGAGCCGAGGGCGGTACATCCGGAGAAGGTGTGGCGGCCGAAGAGGAGACGGTGTGGGTCGGCACGGAGCCGAGTTCGGTATGGTACTCGAATGATGGCGGCAGCTCGTGGCAACCCACGCGAGATCTCGAGGAACTGCCGTCCTCTCCCGAGTGGTCGTTCCCGCCGAGGCCGGACACCCACCACGTCCGCTGGATCGCCGGCCACCCGCACCGGCCGGGGCGACTCTGGGTCGCCATTGAGGCCGGAGCGCTGGTCTCGACGACCGATGGCGGGCGGAGCTGGAGCGACCGCGTGCCCGGGGGCCCGTTCGATACCCACGAACTGGCGATCCACCCCGACCGGCCCGAGTCGCTGCACGTCGCCGCCGGGGACGGGTACTTCGAGAGCCCGGACGGAGGGATCACCTGGGAGAAGCCACGGGCGGGCCTCGACGTCGGCTATCTCCGAAGCGTC
>CALKIP010000224.1 GCA_937995995.1 uncultured bacterium | reverse complement strand
AGCAGCCGCACCCCTGGCATCAACCCGTCCTGCTCAGAGCACGCCGGCCAGCTTCATCGCCTGGCGCACGGTCTCGTGGTACTGCTCGCTCAGCGGCGTCAGCGGCAGCCGGATGCCGCCTTTGATCAGCCCCAGCTGCTGCACCGCCCACTTCACCGGAATCGGGCTGGACTCGCAGAACAGCGCCTTGTGCAGCGCCGCCAGCTGCATGTCGATGCGGTTGGCCTCCTCGGCGTCGCCGCGCAGGGCAGCCGCGCACAGCTCGTGCATCAGCCGCGGCGCGACGTTGGCGGTCACCGAGATCACGCCCTTGCCGCCCGCCAGGATGGTCTCGCGGGCATTGGCGTCGTCACCACTGAGAACGACAATCCTGTCGCCACAACGCTCGATGATCTCACGCGCCCGCTGCACCGTGCCATGCGCCTCCTTGATGGCGACGATGTTGGGGATCTCCGCTAGGCGCTCCACCGTCTCTGGCAGCAGATCGCAGGCCGTGCGTCCCGGCACGTTGTAGAGGATCTGCGGGATGGAGCAGGCCTCGGCGATGGCTTTATAGTGGCGATACAGGCCTTCCTGGGTCGGCTTGTTGTAGTACGGGGTCACCAGCAGCACGGCATCGCAGCCGCTCTCGGCAGCGCTGACGGTCAGCTCGATGGCCTCCCGCGTGGAATTCGAGCCCGTGCCGCCGATGACCGGGATCCGACCGCGGGCGAATTCCACCGCCTTGCGCATGACCAGACGGTGCTCGTCGTAATCCAGAGTCGCCGACTCGCCGGTCGTGCCGACGGCGACGATGGCATCGGTGCCGTTTTCGATATGGAATTCGATCAGACGCTCCAGCCCCTCCAGATCGAGGGAGCCGTCGTCATGCATAGGGGTTAACAAGGCGACCATGCTGCCGTGGAACATCGCTGATCCCCGCTAGAGCCAAGAACTACCACGAGACGAGAGGCCATACTACTTGCCAGGCCTTGCCGCAGGCAAGCGGAGCGGCCGTTGCAATGGCCGTCATTTTGCTACCTGGCTCCTTTTCTGTCGAACGATTCATGCAGTCGGCCATTCTCGCCGCACGGATGGATGAGACCGGTGAAGAACCTGCTCGTTATCTCTGTCATCGGACCTGATCAGCCCGGCCTGGTACAGCAGCTGAGCAAGGCCATCGCCGACAGCGGCTGCAACCTGGAGGAGAGCCGCATGGCCAAGCTGGGTAGCGAGTTTGGCATGATCTTGCTGGCGTCCGGCAAGTGGAACGAGCTGGCCAAGCTGGAAAGCGCCCTGCCGGCCGTCGCGCGGCGCCTGAACCTACTCATCCACTGCAAGCGCACCGAGCCAGCGCGCATCGCTGCCGAGCTGCTGCCCTATGCGGTGGAGGTCACCGCTCTTGATCAGCCGGGCATTGTCCAGCAGCTGGCCGAGTTCTTCGCTTACCGCGAGATCAACATCCGTGAACTGAGCGCGACCAGCTACCAGGCCGCCCGCACCGGCACTCCCATGTGCTCGGTGCACATGGTGATCGACGCGCCTGCCAGCACCTTCATCGCGCATCTGCGCGACGACTTCATGGACTTTTGCGACGAGCTCAACCTCGACGCCATCATGGAACCGATCAAGAGTTGACCGGTCAGTCAGGGCAAGATCATGTACAAAGCAATGCTCGACCAACCCGTACCCGATTTCAGCGCCGTCTCCACTGGCGGCGAGTTCCGCCTGAGCGACCTGCGCGGGCGCAAGGTCGTGCTGTACTTCTATCCCAAGGCCAACACCCCAGGCTGCACCCGCGAGTCGCAGGACTTCCGCGACCTGGCCGCCGAGTTCGAGCGGGCCGGTGCCACCATCGTCGGCGTCTCGCGCGACGGCTTGAAGGCCCAGGCCAATTTCAAGGCCAGGCACGCGTTGCCGTTCGAGCTGCTGGCCGACACCGACGAAGCGGTCTGCCGGCTGTTCGACGTGATCAAGGAAAAGAACATGTACGGCCGCAAGGTGCTCGGCATCGTCCGCAGCACCTTTCTGATCGATGCCGACGGCGTGCTCGGCCTCGAGGCGCTGGGTACCATCCTCGAGCACGCCCTCGTAGTGGGCGCTCTGCCCGTCGGGGTCGGAGATTGCACGGGTCGTCAACCGGATCGGCACGTGGCTCCCGTCGTAGCGGAGGAGCGTCGTTTCGAAGTCGCGTACCACGCCCTCGGCCTCCATGAGTTCCTGGAAGCGGAGCCGGTCGCCGGCATCGACGTATAGATCGGCTGCGCACGTGTCCAGCAGCGTCTGGCGGTCCGGGAAGCGGAGGATCTCGACCATCGCGTCGTTGGCATCCAGAATGGTCCCGTCCGGCAGGGTGCGGTACAGGCCGACGGGGATGCCGTTGACGAGGCTGCGGTAGCGTTCCTCGCTGGCACGCACCGCCTGCTCGGCCCGGGCGCGCTTGGTCACGTCGCGTGCATTCAGCACGAGGCCGCGAATCGAGGGGCTGTGCACCAGGTTCGTCAGCACGTACTCGAAGGTGCGCCAGCTTCCGTCATCGTGGAGTACGCGGACCTCGGCCGATCCCGAGCGATCCCGGCCGAGGGCCACGCGCTCGAACACCCCATCGGCGGCCGAGCGGTCGTCCGGGTGGACGAAGTCGGCTGCGGCGCGGCCGAGCAGATCGTCGGGCGCGTACCCGAGGATGCGCTCGACGGCGGGGCTGATGAAACGGATCGTTCGGTCCAGATCGATGATCGCAATGACGTCGTTGGCGTTCTCGATCAGCCCGCGGAAGTATTCCTCGCGGATCCGGAGCGCCTCGTCACGTGCCGTGCGTTTCCGCTCGAGTGTGGCGTCGAGGCGTGCCTTGTAGCGGCCGATCAGGAGGACGGCGGCCAGGAGTACCGCGCCGTCGAGGAGGAAGCGCCACGCCCCGGGCGCCGCGAAGTCGGACGATGACCAGAACTCCAGTGGCACGCCCGAAAGGGACAGGGAATAGAAACCGTACCCCTGGACGATGACCACACTCACGATCCCGGGCAGAAACCCGCCGCGAAGTGCGGTGTAGACGGCCGCGAGGACGAGGAGTGCGCCCGGGTCGGGGAAGGGGAGCGACGGCCGATGCAGCACGCCGGCGACCAGCGCGATCGCCAGGGTCAGCAACGGGCCGTGGGTCCATGCCCAGATTCGCTTCAAGTCGTTGTGCAGATTGAGGCCATGGACACGCATGACAGTTCCCGGCATCGGGCGCGAGCGTCGGCTGGAACCCCCATCTTCGCGGTGTGTGGGTCCTTGCGCAAGTCCTCTAGATGCGCCAACTTTGCGGGCATCGTGAACATAACCGTGGATAGTGAGTTGACATGACCCCTGCCGCGACACTCATGCTGATTCTCGTCGGTGGGTTCGTCTGGGGCGGCTTCGGCCTGATCCTCGCCACGGCCATTCGCAAGGAGGGCCGCAAGGCCCAAGGTGGTTGAGGGTTCGTGCCGAGACGCGACGACATCCAGACGATCCTCCTGATCGGCTCCGGCCCGATCATCATCGGGCAGGCGTGTGAGTTCGATTATTCCGGTACCCAGGCGGTACGTGCCCTCAAGGAGGAGGGCTACCGGGTCGTGCTGGTCAACAGCAACCCGGCCACCATCATGACCGACCCCGAGCTGGCCGATCGAACGTACATCGAGCCGGTCACGCCGGAGTGGGTCGAGCGGATCATCGAGAAGGAGCGGCCCGACGCGCTGCTGCCCACGATGGGCGGACAGACGGCGTTGAACGTGGCGCTCGAGCTCTACGATTCGGGCGTGCTCGAGAAGTACGGCGTCGAGTTGATCGGCGCGGACGCCCGCGCGATCCGGATGGCGGAGGACCGCGAGGAATTCGCCGAGGCGATGGCGCGCATCGGGCTCCAGGTCCCGCACGGCGGCTTCGCCAAGACGCTCGACGAGGCGCTCCAGATCGTCGAGGACGTGGGCTACCCGGCGATCATCCGCCCCTCGTTCACGCTCGGCGGCACCGGCGGCGGCACCGCGTACAACCTCGAGGAGTTCAGGGAGAAGGTCCAGCGCGGACTCGACCTGTCGCCCGTCCACGAGGTGTTGATCGATCGCTCGGTCATCGGCTGGAAGGAGTTCGAACTCGAGGTCATGCGCGACGGTGCCGACAACGTCGTCATCGTCTGCTCGATCGAGAACTTCGACCCGATGGGCGTGCACACGGGCGATTCGATCACCGTCGCGCCGGCCCAGACGATCACCGATGTCGAGTACCAGAAGATGCGGGATGCGGCGCTCCGCATCATCCGCGAGATCGGCGTCGCGGCAGGCGGGTGCAACATCCAGTTCGCGACCCACCCCGAGACGGGCGAACTTCTCGTCGTCGAGATGAACCCGCGCGTGTCGCGCTCCTCTGCGCTGGCCTCCAAGGCGACCGGCTTCCCGATCGCGCGGATCAGCGCCAAGCTCGCCGTCGGCTACACGCTCGACGAGATCCCGAACGCGATCACCGAGAGCACGCCGGCCTCGTTCGAGCCGGTGCTCGACTACGTCGTCGTCAAGTTTCCGCGCTTCGCCTTCGAGAAGTTCCCCAAGGCCGATGACACGCTCGGCGTGCAGATGAAGGCGGTGGGCGAGACGATGGCGATCGGGCGCACCTTCAAGCAGGCGTGGCAGAAGGCGATCCGCGGGCTCGAGATCGATCGCGCGGGGTGGGACGTCGGTGCGCGGCCGGCAGACGACGTACTGGCCGACGACTCGGACGATGCGCTGCGCGTCGCGCTACGCCGCCCGACCGCCGAGCGTGCCTTCCAGCTCAAGCGCGCCCTCGAGGCCGGCTTCTCGATTGGTGAGCTCCACGAGCTCACCGCGATCGACCCGTGGTTCCTGGCCCAGCTCGCCGAGCTGGTCGAGGCCGAGCGGTGGTGGGCCGGCCTGCAGCCGGCGGGCATCGATGCCGCCGCGCTCCGCCGCATGAAACGCCTCGGTTTTTCCGACGCACAGCTCGCCCGCCTGCGTGGCGTGGAGGAGCGCGAGATCCGCGAACTTCGCTGGAAGCTCGGCGTGCGCCCGACGTACCACACGGTCGACACCTGTGCGGGCGAGTTCCCGGCGCAGACGCCGTATCTGTACTCGGCGTACGAGGACGAGTCGGAAGCGCCGGCGTCGGATCGGAAGAAGGTGATCATCCTCGGCAGCGGGCCGAACCGTATCGGGCAGGGGATCGAGTTCGACTACTGCTGCGTACAGGCCGCGCTCGCGCTTCGCGCCGATGGGTTCGAGACGATCATGGTCAACTCGAACCCCGAGACGGTCTCGACCAACTTCGACATCTCGGACAAGCTCTACTTCGAGCCGCTCACCCTCGAGGATGTCCTCGAGATCGTCGAACGCGAGCGGCCGATGGGACTCATCGTGCAGCTCGGCGGGCAGACGCCGCTCAAGCTGGCCGGACCACTCGCCGAGCTCGGCGTGCCGATCCTGGGCACCACGGTCGATGCGATCGACCGGGCCGAGGACCGCGACCGGTTCGCCGCGCTCTGCCGCGAGATCGGTGCGACGGTCCCGCCCAACGGAATCGCGACGAGCACGGAGCAGGCGGTGAAGGTCGCCGCCGAGGTCGGCTACCCGGTCCTGGTGCGGCCGTCCTACGTCCTCGGCGGCCGGGCGATGGAGATCGTCTACGACGAGGCATCGCTCCTCGACTACTTCGAGCGCGCCGTCCGTGCCGCGCCCGACCGGCCGGTGCTGATCGACCGCTTCCTCGAAGACGCCTTCGAGGCCGACGTCGACGCGCTCTCCGATGGAGAGGATGTGGTCATCGCGGGCGTGATGCAGCACATCGAGGATGCCGGCGTGCACTCCGGCGACTCGGCGTGCGTGCTGCCGCCGTTCCTGCTCAAGGACCACGAGGTCGCCGAGATCCGTCGCCTGACGCGCGAGTTCGCCCGGCGGCTCGGCGTGGTCGGACTGATCAACGTGCAGTACGCCATCAGGGATGGCACGGTCTACGTGCTCGAGGTGAACCCCCGTGCATCACGGACGGTGCCGTTCATCTCCAAGGCCGCGGGAGT
Organism: uncultured bacterium; assembly: GCA_937995995.1. Classification (GTDB taxonomy): domain Bacteria; phylum Gemmatimonadota; class Gemmatimonadetes; order Longimicrobiales; family RSA9; genus CALBZE01. The sequence continues at coordinate 6,717 of CALKIP010000224.1, read as the reverse complement.
GCCGCTGGCACAGCTCGCCTCGAGCGTGATGGCCGGCAAGCGCCTCGACGAACTGCAGCTCGACACGGCGCCACGCGACGCCGGCGCGGCGTCGGACTTTTGTGTCCCCGGCGTGGCGGTCAAGGAAGCGGTCTTCCCGTTCAACAAATTCGACGTGGACGTGATCCTCGGCCCGGAGATGCGCTCCACGGGCGAGGTCATGGGCTTCGACGAGTCGTTCGGGATGGCGTTCGCGAAGGCGCAGATCTCGGCGGGCGCCGCACTGCCGCTGGGTGGCACGATCGTGGTCACGGTCAACGACGGCGACAAGGCGACGGTCACGCCGATCCTGCGGCGCTTCCACGACCTGGGCTTCCGGATCCTGGCCACGGAAGGAACCTGGCGCTACCTGAATGCCCGAGGCATCCCGGCCGAGCGGATCTACAAGGTCGGCGAAGGCAGGCCGAACATCGTGGACCGGATCATCAGCGGCGAGGTGCAGCTGCTGATCAATACGCCGCTCGGCAAGAAGTCGCAGTACGACGACTACGCGATGCGGCGCGCGGCGATCGTCTACAAGGTTCCGTACTGCACGACGCTTTCCGCGGCGTCGGCCGCGTGTGATGCGGTGATCGCGCTGCGCTCGAGGGAGCGCGACGTGCGCAGCCTGCAGGAGCGTTTCGAGCCCGGCGCGGTCGGCGCGAGCACGCGCCTGGCGGGCTGAATGTGGGCACGCGCCGCATCGCGAGCACCGTAGGGTGGCGGTGTGCGATGCGGCGCGTGCCGAATCTTCGTCGGCTGGCCGGCCTCGGACTGCCGTGCGAGATTCGACGTGCCCGGCCCGGCCTCTCCCACCCCGGCGCCGGTCCATTCGGGCGTTCCGCCCCGGAAGGTGAGTGCGGGGCGCGTCGCGGCAGTCCACTGAAGTCTACAACCTCAACGGATCGAAGGTGACATGATCCGGCCCATCTCCAATCTCTGGCCCCTGCTCCTTCTCATCGTCTGGGCGTGTGGCGCCGACCGGCCGCCGATCCCCGCGGACGATGTCGAGAGCGCCCGCGTCGTCCTCGAAGATGAGCGCGCCGCGGTCCTCGCCGCGGACGATCTGGACCCGTCCGAGCGCGTGCTGCGCATGGTCGAACTGGGGCTGTGGCCTGAGGCCGATTCGGTGATCGCGGCGAGTGAGGAGTCCGCCCCGCTCCTCGCGGCGGCGGCAGAACTGCGCTTCCGGCAGCACCGCTATGACGAGGCGGAGGCGCTGGTCGAACGGGCACTCGCCGCCGAATCCGGGAACCGTGCGGCGCAGTTGCTCCAGGCGCGGCTTCTGCTCCAGGCGTGGGACCTGGAGGCGGCGTCGTCACTCGCGGCATCACTCGCCGATGCGCGCGATCCGGAGGCGGGCGTCCTCCTCGGCCGGATCCGGCTGCTCGAGAAGAAGTACGACGAAGCGCTCGAGTGGGCGGAGCGAGTGCGGAGCTGGGACCGCAAGAACGCCGACGCCTACGTCCTCGAGGCCGACGTCCACTTCTGGAACGAGGACCCGGCGGCGGCCGAGGAGCCGCTGCGTCGAGCACTCGAGCTGGAGCCGTTCAACGCCGAAGCGCGCTTCGGCTACGGCTACGCCATCTGGCGACGCGTCGACGCCAGTCAGCTCGACGACATGGCGGCGCAGTGGGAGCTGGCACTCGAGGCCGACCCGCTGCACCTGCCGACCCACTGGCACTGGGGGAACGGGCACACGAACCTGACCTACGCGGATTACGCGAGCCCGACCGACAGCATCGTGCGCGAGCGCCTGCGTGAGGCCGACCGGCTGATCGCGAGGGACGATGTGGCGGGCGCGGTCGCGCTGACGCACGCGGTCGAGCGCGAGTACCCCGAGTCCGTCCTTCCGGCGCTGACGCGCGGCTCGGCGTTCTACATGGCGTACGGCACGCCGCTCGCCGAGCGCCTGGACTCCGCCCAGGCCACCTTCGCGGCGCTCCTCGAGCGCAAGCCGCACTACGGACCCGCGCACAACGGGCTCGCCGCCGTCATCAAGCAGCGCCAGTTCGCCTACCTCGCGGCATTCGACTCGCTCGAGGCGGAGATCGAGGCGACGCCGCTCCCCGACGACGGGCACTTCGCCGAGGTCTTCGACGACGTGGACCAGTACCCCGGCGAGCGCGTCGCGAAGATGGTGCGCCGCCAGCTCGGCCCGGCCAGTGCCTACGTGCCGCTCCTGCGTCGGCTGCAGCGCACCTTCACGATCCCGCCGCTCCACGTGGACCTGGCCGAGGCGATGGAGCGTCCGACGCTGCGCAGCATCACGACGTTCGACAACCGGCAGTGGATGGACATCCGCGGGATCGGTGGCGGCGCGACGGGGATCGAGTACGTGGAGCGCGGTGCGCACTGGGAGCGCAACGTCCTGCTCCACGAGTTCGTGCACCTCTTCCACGGCACGGTGCTGAGCGATGCCGAGGTACGGCGCATCCGCGACCTCTACCACGCGGCGATGGAGGCCGGGCGCACGATCGACTACTACGCGGCGAACAACGAGAGCGAGTTCTTCGCCCAGGCGTACGAGGCGTACCTCTCTCCCGTCAAGGCGCACCCGCTCACGCACAAGTCGATGAACACCGCCGACGACCTGCGGCGACTCGATCCCGAGACGTACGCCTTCGTCGATTCGCTCGTCACGCGGCAGCAGGCGTACCTGGAGGGCGACCGCAACGCGCTGAGCAGCAACTGGGCCGAGGTCTACATCGAGTTGTCCGAGCTCTCCCGCAACGGCAGGACGCCGCGCTCGCAACGCACCGGGTGGGCCGGCCGCCAGTGGCTGGGCCGGATGTACCTGGACAGCGCGCTCGTGCACGCGCCCGACTACCTGCCTGCGCTCCTGAGCTACGCGGAACTGCACCGCGAGGCCGGGCAGTACCCCGTCGCCGAGCGGTGGCTCAATCGGGCCCAGGCGGTCGACTCCACGTACGCGCCCGTCTACCGCGAGCGGGCGAAGTTCATCGGTGCACGCGCCCGTGGCTGGGAGCTGGACCTGGATCGCGCCTTCGAGCAGCAGGTCGAACTCTATCGCAAGGCGATCTCGCTCGAGACCGATCTGGCCGAGCGGGCCTCGCTCAACCGCGACCTGCGCGAGCTCTACCTGGCCCACGCCCGCATCCCCGATGCGATCCGGACCGCGGAGTCGTACGTGGCCGAAGCGCCGACGATCTCGACGTACCTGCGTGATCGGCGCGATGAGGCCGCGGCGTTCGTCAACATGCTGCGCGCACGGATCGGCTATTCGGGCGAGGCCGTGGAGTTCCTGGCCGACCTGGTGCGCCGCAAGCCGCAGCACTACGAGCACCGGCTGCAGTACGCCGAGGCGCTGGCCGCGGCCGGTCGCGATGAGGAGGCCATCGCCACGCTCCGCGAAGGACTCCGCATCCTGAGCGCCGCCGGACGCCCGCGCGCCGACTACATGGTGACGATCGCCGAACTCGAGATCGCACGAGGAAATGCAGATGCCGCGTGGGCGGCGATCGGGCCGATCTACGATGGGACGATGGAGGCAGGAAGCGCCAACCTGCCCTACGCACGTGTCCTGGCCTCCCTCGGCGAGACGCGCCGTGCCCAGAGCGTACTGAACGATGCGCGCAGCGGTCGCAATCGCGTGGAGCGTGCCGAGCGCGCCTTCGCCGACGGGTGGGTCGCGGCGCGGCGCGGCGCCATCTACGGTGCCGAAAACGCCTACCGCGAAGCGCTCGAGGCCAACCCCTACCACCTCCGTGCACGTCTCGAGCTCGCCCGGCTCCTCGTCCGCGCCGGCCGCGACGACGCCGCACGCACCGTCGTCACCGAGGCGGATGGCCTGCCGCTCCCGCTCGGCCCGGACTTCCAGCGTCAGTTCACGGAGGCGCTGGCCGGCGTGGGGGTGTAACACCGGCCCCGGTCGGGTCGCGGTGGAGGAGCACCATTGATTGATCGGGCCAATCATGCCGCGCCCCGCAGCAGGAAACTCGCACCGCGCCGCCCATGTATACCACGGGGCGGCGCGGTGCATTTCGTCGCGGAATGTCACATTCCACGGGCATCGCTCGTCATCGGGATCACGCGGCGGATGCGTGCAGCCGCGTCGGCGCTGGATTGCCCGCGCGCTCGCGTCCGCCCACGACTCGAAGAGACTTGGAGTACGATCGATGAGACGATGCACGTGGATCTTCGCGCTGGGCGCCCTATTCGTGGCCGCGCCGGCGCTTTGGGCGCAGGAGTGGCGCGATGAAGAAGTGGGGCCCGCGAGGGGGTTCGTGGGCGGGAGCCTGAACTACGGCAACCCCGTCGGGCCGTTCGGCGAACTGGTGGACAATGGGTTCGGCGCCTCGCTCCACGGGATCTATCGCCTGGATGAGAGTGGATGGCTCGGGTTGCGCGGCGACCTCGGCTTCCTCGTCTACGGCAACGAACGACAGACCGTGTGCTTCAGCAGCACCGTCGGGTGCCGGGTCGGGCTCGACCTGACGACGAGCAACAACATCGCATATCTCGGCGTCGGCCCACAGATCGGCCTTCCCACAGGCCGGGTCCGCCCCTACGTGACCGGCTCGATCGGTCTGAGCTACTTCAGTACGTCATCCTCGCTCCGCGGCCGGGGCGACAATCGAGATTTCGCCTCGGACACCAACTTCGACGACCTCACCTTCGCGTGGACTGGCGGTGGCGGGCTCTACATCCCGCTACGCGGCGGCGCCCGGCCGATCTCGATCGATCTGAGCGCCCGCTACCACGGCAACGGCGAGGCCAAGTACCTCCGCAAGGGAGACATCATCGACCACCCGGATGGCAGCATCAGCTTCACGCCGAACCACAGCGAGACCAATCTCTGGACCTTCCAGCTCGGAGTGAGTATGGGGGCAGGGGGGAGGCGGTAGGTTACTCTTCGGGTCGATTCGGCTTCGGCCGTCTCTCGAGCTGTATTCCGGGAACCGGCTCTGAGTCCGTGGGCTGGCGGTATCTGCCGGTTCCCGGGTCGAGCGGGCGCGGGCGTGGAGTGAGCCCGAGAATCGCTTCAGCGCCTTGCCGCGATCTGGCCGCAGAAGGCGTAATCACGTACCGTATGGATTCTGATTCTCCCAACCGCTCCAAAGGAGAGACTCCATGCGGCTGCACAGGGGTATCGCGGCAACTGCCACTGCATTCGTGGTCGGACTGGCGCTCGCGGCATCGGCGCCTGCCCAGCGTCCGAGCCTCGAGTCGGCGCCCGACCGTGTGCCCGGAGAGGGCGAAGGGCCCTTCGAGCGGCTGATCATCCGTGGCGCCACCATGATCGATGGGACGGGCGCGCCACCGATTGGGCCGGTCGACATCGTGATCGAGGGCAACCGGATCCGCGAAGTCCGCACCGTCGGCTACCCCGGCGTGCCGATCAATGAAGGGCGGCGGCCGACGGGTGCGACGAAGGAGATCGACGCCTCCGGGATGTACGTGCTCCCGGGATTCGTCGACCTGCACGTGCACGCGGGTGGGCCGCCGAAGAACCCACAGGCCGAGTACGCCTACAAGCTGTGGCTGGCACATGGCGTGACGACGGTGCGAGGCGTGTCGCTCGGTGGCTTCGAGAGGAGCCGGAGCGAGAAGGAGCGGAGCGCGCGGAACGAGATCGTCGCCCCGCGTATCTTCAACTACCAGCGCCCGGGCTCGGGGTGGGACCGCGGCCCGGTCGACTCGCCCGAGAGGGCCCGCGAGTGGGTGCGCTGGGCCGCCGAGCGGGGAGTCGACGGTCTGAAGCTCGTATCGTACGATCCCGAGATCATGGCGGCGCTGATCGATGAGGCGAACAAGCAAGGCCTCGGCACGACGGCACACCTCCAGCAGATGGGCGTGGCACGCATGAATGCACTCGATGCCGCGCGCCTCGGCCTCGGGACCGTTACCCACTTCTATGGTTTGTTCGAAGCGCTGCTGAAAGACCACAACGTCCAGAGCTTCCCGGTCGACTTCAACTACCAGAACGAGTACGATCGCTTCAGTCAGGTCGCACGCCTCTGGGACCAGGTCCACGAACGCGGAAGCGACGAGTGGAATGCGCTGATCGACGAGCTGCTCGAGCTCGACGTCACCCTCGACCCGACGTTGACGATCTACGAGGCGAGCCGCGACCTCATGAGGGCCCGGACCGCGGAGTGGCACGAGCGCTACACGCTGCCGTCGATGATGTACCTCTACCAACCCCGCCGCGAGGCACACGGATCGTACTGGTTCGACTGGACGACGGCCGACGAAATCGCATGGAAGAACTTCTATCGCGTCTGGATGTCCTTCCTGAACGACTACAAGAACGCCGGCGGGAGAGTGACGACCGGCTCCGACGCAGGCTTCATTTACAAGCTCTACGGCTTTGCCTACATCCGTGAGCTCGAACTGCTCCAGGAGGCGGGGTTCCATCCGCTCGAGGTCATTCGCGCAGCCACCTTGCACGGCGCCGAGACGCTCTTCAAGCCCTCCGGCCGGTCGGTCGAGTTCGGTCTGATCCGGCCGGGGATGCTGGCGGACCTGGTGATCGTTCCCGAGAATCCGCTGCAGAACCTGAAAGTCCTCTATGGCACCGGCCACCTTCGAGTGGACATGCAGAACCGGATCCGGCGAGTCGGCGGCATACGCTGGACGGTGAAGGACGGCATCGTCTACGATGCGCGCCGGCTCCTTGCCGATGTGGAGCGTATGGTCGAGGAGCAGAAGCGGCAGCGGCAGACGACGACGGAG
>CALKIP010000223.1 GCA_937995995.1 uncultured bacterium | reverse complement strand
GCCGAGAGCATCCGCCCAGGCACACCCGTCGAGTTCCGCTGAACGGTCGATTCGACCCCGAATCCCCCTTCCGACGGTAGGACTCCACCCCCGGATGCGGTGGCACGGTGCAAGCCTCTCGATGCACAACACTCAATGCACAACACTCGATGCAGACCTCTCGATCCAGACCCGTCGATCCGCGGGAGCGAATCCGGCTTGTCCATCCCGCGGCATGACTCCGCCCCCGTGAAACCGCGGCACGATTCCAGCCGGCCACGGGTCGAGTATGGTGAGGATCGGTGAACGTGGAACCGGATCGGGCTGGTGGCCACGTGGGGCCAGACGCGGTGGCCCGGGCCAGTCGATGGGGTACGGGTCCCGTTTCCGTGGGTCGGGCCCAGACGACCTGGCCGATCGCACCGGCGGCGCGCGTTCGGCGGAGGGCCGGTCCCGACGAGCGAGCCGCATCGGACGTCGCGGGATCGGCCGCTCCGGACGTATGACACGCACGCCGACCGGCCGCACCTACGCACACGCCGCTCGAACCCGACTTCGCGCCTTCCGGCGGGGCTCGATCCTCGCCGTCGCGCTGACCGGCGCAATCCTGGCCCTCTGGGGCACGCCCGAGGCCGTAGGCGAACCGATGGTGCCCGGCGTCCCCGTCACGGAGGAAGTCCTGGCCGAGGAGGCGATAGCGGAGGAGGTCGAATCAGCGGAATCTTCAGAATCGGGCGCCGACCTGATGCAGGAGCCGACGGGGGCCGGTGCGGAAGAGTTCCGGGCGGCCGAAGAGGAGGCCGCGGCGCCGGCCAGGTCGCTGCCCCAGGAACGCGCTGGCGCCGAACCGATCGCGGACACGATCGTGACCGACCCGGGCGAGTCCGCCCGTGAGGCGACCCACACCCTGCGCGAGTTCGCCGAAGGCTTCTACGGCATGCTCCCCAGGCTCGGGATCGCCATCGCGCTCCTCGTCCTGGCCGGCGTCCTCACCCGCATCCTGCGCCCCCTGACCCGTCGTCTCCTCGGCAGTTGGGAGAAGGGAGAGGCGGCCAGTGCACTCGCGGGGATCGTCGTCTGGGTCATCGCCCTCGGCGTCGCCTTCAGCGTGATCGCGGGCGATGTGCGCGCACTCATCGGTCTGGCCGGGCTCGTCGGCCTCGCCCTCTCCTGGTCGCTCCAGGCGCCGATCGAGAGCTTCACCGGATGGCTCCTGAATTCTTTCCGGTCCTACTACCGCATCGGCGACCGGATCGCCGTGGGCGAGGTCTTCGGCGACGTGTACAAGATCGACTTCCTGACCACCACCGTCTGGGAGGTCGGCGGCCCCGAGAAGCCGGTCGAGGGCGAGCAAGCGACGGGCGCACTCATCACCTTCCCCAACTCCGAAGTGCTGCGCGCCAACATCATCAACTTCACCAGCGACTTCCCCTTCGTCTGGGACGAGGTCACGATCAACGTGGCCGACGAGAGCGACCTGGACTATACCGCCCGCGTCTTCCGGGAGGTCGCCAGTCGCGTCGTCGGCCCCGCGATGGCGGACCCCGCCCAGCACTACCGCAGCTTGCTCGAGGCCGCCGGCTTCGCTTACGATATCGCCGTCGAACCCTGGGTCTTCTTCGCCATGACCGATTCCTTCACCATGGCGACGATACGCTATCTGGTACCGGCACGAGAGCGCCGAGTCTGGTCGAGCCGCCTCACCATGGCGCTCGCCGAGGAGATCAAACGCCCCGAGCATCGCTCACGCATCATTGCCGGCTACCCGAGGACCCAGATCCAGATCATGAGCGAACCCGACCAGCGCGAGGGCCCCGAAGGACGTTCCTAGCCCTCGCCCTGCGAACGAAGTGAGCCCAATGGAAAACCCACGCATCGACGCTCTGCGCAAGATGATCGAGCGCAACCCCAACGATCCGCGCCTGCGTTTCGGCCTCGCCCTCGAGTACGAAAAGGCGGAGCGTTGGGCGCAGGTCGCGACCGAGCTCCACGAGTACCTTGCCCTGACGGACGACGAGGGCAACGCCTGGGGCCGCCTCGGCAACGCGCTCCGCCAGCTCGGCCGCGACGAGGAGGCAAAGGAGGCCTACCGCAAAGGCATCGAGGCCGCATACCGCCACGGCCACCCCAGCATGGCCGCGGAGTTCGAGGAGATCCTGGAGGAGTGGGATTGACGCGGATCCCCTGATATGTGGGAACTGTTGCCCCTACGCATCCGCGCGGCAGGGCGGATCCTGTCCGATCTGGCTCGGTCCGATCCTCTGCCCGCGGCCGGCATGCTGGCGGCACTCGTCTTTGGCGTGTGGCACCTCCTCGGCACGGTTCAGACACAAGGAGGTGCAAGGGAGATTACCGGGGCGAGCGTCGGCCTCCTCGCGCTCCTCCATCTGTCCCGGCGGGATGCGCGCTTTCTCACCCTGGCCGGGCATGCACCGCGACGTGTCTTCGCGGCCGAATACCTGATCCTGCTCCTGCCGGTGGCCGGTTTCCTCCTGCTCGGCGCGGAGCCGCGGCTGGCGCCGGTGGTGCTCCTGGCCGGTCCGCTCATCGTGTTGGCGCCGTCGGGACGGCTCTCCCTTGCCTGGGCGCGCGGGGCGGGTCGTCGCCCTCTCTTCCGTCTGGCGCCAGCCCGCGACTTCGAGTGGGTTTCCGGATTCCGACGCTCGCTCCTCCCGCTCCTGGTCTTCTACACCCTGGCGATCCCGCTCTCTGCATTTCCAGCCGGTCTGATCGTCC
>CALKIP010000222.1 GCA_937995995.1 uncultured bacterium | reverse complement strand
CCGTCAAGACCGCGTCAAGCACGCGTAACGTTTCGATCACGACACGCGTCCCGGCGCTTCCGGCCCGCCTGCGACGGGGTTCGCCGGGTGTAGCGCTGCCGCACGACCGTCGCCCTTGCTGCGCCCGCCGCTCGATGTGCGTGTACGCCCCGACCATCGGGCGGTTCCATGCCCGTGGTCTGCAGCGTGCGGCCGTCCGCCACCGGCTCCCGCGGCCGACCTTTCGACCGCAAGCTACCGGCGCTCTGTCACACAGGTAGGAGTTGTCTGTCTCGTCTCTGTCACGGGGGTGCCACGACACGGTCGCGTGGCGAAGAGGCGAAGAGGGGGCGGGGTGGGCGAGGGGCGAAGAGGAGCCCGTCAGATAGGGGAAAGCGCCATACCTTGGAGGTTTGACGGCATCACGCCCCTACGTTCACGGTGGATCATGGCCGAAACGGAGGATCTTGGCCGAATCCGATACCCGAGAGGCGGACGATATACGACCGGGACCTTGCCGACGAAGGCGTGAGGCGACTACGACGACTTTGGCAGGAAGATCCGGGAGGCCAAAGAGCGGCGCTAGCGGCGGTCCGCCTCGCGTGCGGCCTCGCGCCGGGCCCGACGCTCGGCCAAGATGGCGTCGTACGTCTCACGCTGGGCAGGGGTCAGCACGTCACGGATCTCGGCCCGCGCGGTGTGGACGATCTGGCGCAGCCGCGGCCCGGCCGAATCCCAGAAGAGTTCGGTCTGCCGTTCCTTCTCCGCCAGGATGCGATCGATGCGCTGCTGCTGCTCGGCCGTGAGGTCGAGCGCCTCCAGCGCGCTCCTGCGCCCTCGCTCGCGATGCTCCGTGCGTTCGGCGGCGGGCCTCTCCCCACCTCCGAGCCAGTCGATCGTCATTCCGGAACCGAGCCCCGCCGCGAATACCAGAAGCAGAGTCGCGAGCGCGGTGATCCGCGTCCGTGTGGGTGATGGATGCTTGGGCATCAGAGCCCTTCTCCTTCGAGTACGGTCAGGATCTCCTCGGTCGTCGGCGTCCGGTCGTCGGTGATCCACTTCGTGGTCAGATCACCGATCCTCTCGGCGGCCGGTTCGGCGTCGAACTGGGCGATGCCGGGGCCATCGAAGGCGCGGACCGCTAGCGTGCAAACGAGCGCGATCACGGCGGCCGCGGCCAGAGCGGGCCGCACCCACGTCGACAGCAGGAGCAGCGGACTCACCGCGGCGCGATGCCGCGCCAGGATCGGCTCGGCCCGCTCGCCGATCGATGCGATCAGCCGCTCCCAGCGATCTTCATCGACCGAAGGATCGAGCAGGGACAGGTTGAGTCGCGACGGATCCATTCATCCCTCCGCGCGCAGGTCGGAACTCAGCAGCGGCCGCAAGGCTCGCCGCGCGTGATGGAGATGCGACCGGACGGTACCCTCGGGCAGCCCGAGGCGCTCGGCGATCTCACGATGTTTCCAGCCGTGCAGGTCATGGAGCAGTATCACCTCTCTGCGCTCCTCCGGGAGCTCGGCCAGTGCGGCCAGCAGCCGGGCCCGCAGTTCGGCTCGCTCCGCCGCCAACGCCGGGGACTCGCCCCCGGCGGCGAGCGTCTGCGACCGGTCGAGCGGCAGGTGCCGCCGGATCGCCTCGGACCTGCGAAACTGCCGCGACCGGTTGCGCACGATCTGGAACAACCAGCCGGAAAACTGCGCGGGGTCGCGCAGGTCGTGGATCCGCTCCACGGCGGTCACGAAGGCGTCCTGACAGACGTCCTCCGCATCCGTCGGCTCCCCCAGAACCGACAAGGCGACGGCGTAGGCCGCCTTGAGATGGCGCCGGACGAGTCGATCGAACGCTTCACGCTCGCCGCGACGGACACGCCCCACGAGTTCGGCATCGGTTTCCGGCATGCTTCCTCTTAACAGGATACGTGAGGCGTCGAAAACGTTGAACTGCGGCTCGTCGGGCGGCCCCCGCCCCCATTGCCGCGGCGTGCGCACCGTGGGTAACGCGTCCTACTTCTACACGAGAACTCAACGTTTTGATCGCGCCGCGCATCTAAAAGTATCCTCGCGGCGGCGTGATCGGCCGCGCCCGCCCGAGTGCCCCCTCCACTGAAGGCAGGTGCAATGAGCCGTAGTCATCGTAGTGCCGCCGGCATCGGTTTTCTCGGGATCGTCGCCGGCCTTCTCGGCGCGACGGGCGCGTGGGCACAGGCCCCGGAGCCCGTCGTCACCCTGGACGAAGCCGTCGAAGCCGCCCTGCGGCACAGCCCACAGGTGGTCCAGGCGATCGGTGCCGTACGCAACGCAGAATCGGCGGAACGGAACGCATGGGGCGCGTTCCTGCCGAACCTCTCGCTCAGCTCCGGCGCCTCGTTGTCGAGTACCGAGCGCTTCAATCCGCAGACGAACACATCCGTCACGGGCTCGTCGGACAGCTACAGCGCCGGGGTATCGAGCCAGCTCCAGATCTTCACCGGCGGCCGCCGCGGAGCGGAGCTGGACGGCGCGCGCGCCCAGACCCTGGCCGCCAACGCCGCGCTCGTCGAGCAGCGCTACGCCCTGATCCTGACGACGAAGCGCGCCTTCTTCGACGTGCTGCGCACCGATGACCTGATCCGTGTCGCCGAGGCGCGCGTCCAGCGCGCACAGGAAGGCCTGGACGCCGCCACGCACCGCGAACAGGTCGGGACCGGCACACGCTCCGACGTGCTGCGCGCGCGGCTGGAGGTCACCAACGCACGCCAGTCGCTGCTCCAGGCACGCAACCAGCGGCGCACCGCCGCCTTCGCCCTCGGCCGGCTGGTCGGCGTCGACGGCGCAGTCGGCGCCCGGCTCGACGCGCCACTCGACCCGACGCCACTCGAGCTCGACAGCGACGAGCTGCTCGAGCTGGTTCTCGAGAACGCGCCGGCCGTGCGCGCCGCGGTGGCCGCTGCCCGTTCGGCGGACGCCTCCGTCCGCGCCGCACGCTCGCAGTACTTCCCCTCCGTCACGGCGTCCGGGGGCTACGACCTCTTCAACCAGGAGCCGACGCTGTCCGGCTCGCGCAAGAGCTGGAGCCTGCGGCTGGGCATCTCCTACCCGCTTTTCAATCGGTTTCAGCGTGAGGATGCGATCAGCCGCGCCTCGGTGCAAGCGGACATCGCTCGTGCCCGCTCCGAAGACGCACGGAGACAGGCCCGCGCCGAGCTCGAGCGTGTCCTCGGCGCCCTCGACCTCGCCCGACAGCAGATCGAACTCGCCGAAGAAGCCGTACTCGCCGCCGAGGAGGATCTGCGCGTCCAGCGGGAGCGCTATCGACTCGGCGTCTCCACCATCCTCGACCAGGTCACCTCGCAGATGAACCTGGTACAGGCGGAGATCGATCTCATCGCCGCGCGCTACGACTACCAGATCGCACGCGCGGAGCTCGAGGCGCTGGTGGGGAGGGAACTATGAGCTACGCTGCGCTTCGCAGTGCCAGGGCCAAGGCTGGGGCGACGGCCAGGGTCGGGGACAGGGAACGTCTATTCGGCGAAACAGTCGGTTGGAGGTGCATGGTGAAGCGAGGGATTAACGGGTCCATCGCGGTGGCGTTCGGCGCACTCGTCGTGGCGGCTTGCGGCGCGTCGCCCGCAGCGCAGGTCGGCGATGGCGCCGTGGAGACCGTGCCGGCCGAGCGGCGTACGCTCGAGATCCGCGCTGAGGCCGCCGGGCTGATCGAGCCGATCCGCGTGGTCGAGGTGAAGTCGAAGGCGAGTGGCGAGATCCTGCACATCCGCGCCGAGACGGGCGACGAGGTCCAGCAGGGCGCGCTCCTGGCCGAGGTCGACCCACGCGACGTGCGCAACGCCCTGGCCCAGGCCGAGGCCGACCTCGCCGTCGCACGGGCGCGTCTTTCGACCGCCGAGTCGCAGCGCCGCCGCTCCGAGGAGCTGCGTCAGGCCAACGTGATCACCGAGCAGGAGTTCGAGAACACCGAACTCGAGGTCGCCAACGCCCGTGCCCAGCTGGTCAAGGCCGAAACCAACCTGGAGCTGGCGCGCGAGCGCATGAGCGACGTCACGATCCGCGCGCCGCTCAACGGGACCATCATCCAGAAGAACGTCGAGATCGGCCAGATCATCCAGTCGGCCAGCCAGAACATCTCGGGCGGCACGACGCTCTTCCTCATGGCCGACCTCTCCGAGATGCAGGTCCGCACACTGGTCGACGAGACGGACATCGGCCGGATCGCGGCCGGCCAGACGGCGCGCGTCAGCGTGGAAGCGTTCCCGAACCGCACGTTCACGGGCGAGGTCCTCAAGGTCGAGCCCCAGGCGGTGGTCGAGCAGAACGTGACGATGTTCCCCGTCCTCGTGAGGCTCGACAACCGCGAGGGGCTCCTGAAGCCCGGGATGAACGCCGAGGTCCAGATCGAGATCGCCCGGAGAAACGACATCGTCACCGTACCGAACGCGGCGGTCGTCTCCATGCGCGATGCGGCCGCCGCCGGTGCCGTCCTCGGCCTCGATCCGGAGGAGCTCCGTACGGCGATGCGCGCATCCCGCGGCTCTGGTGGCGGGCGCTCGACGGGTGGACCCGGCCGTGGGGCGGCTCGGGGCGCGGACCGTCCCGCGGGCGACGGCGCCGCCGACTCGGCACCGGCGGGCGCGGACGCTGCAGCCTCGTCGGGTACCGAGGAGAACGGCGACGTCGCTGCCGACGAATGCGCCACACTGCGTGAGCGGCTACGAAGCGGCGGCCGGGATGCACTTTCCGACGAGGACCGGGCCAAGGCTCGCGAGTGCATGCAGCAGGCGCGTGAGCGCGGTGCGGGCACCGACGGACCCGGTTTCGGCCGCTTCGCGGGTGGTCCGGGCGCGGGCGCGTCGGCCACTGGTGAGGTGCGCCCCGGCGTCGTCTTCGTACAGGGTCCGAACGGCCCCGAGCCACGCGCGGTGCTCCTCGGCCTCTATGACTGGGACTACAGCGAGATCGTGCGCGGCGTCGAAGAGGGCGAAGAGGTGATCCTCATGTCCGTCGCCCAGCTCCAGCAGCAGCAGCAGGAGATGCTGAACCGGATCCGTGAGCGCAACAGCGGGCCGCTGCCGGGCTCGCGCGGCGGTAGGAGGTAGACGGCCATGCTCTCGGGCGAGATCCTGAGGATCGCCATCGACGCGATCTTCGCCAACAAGATGCGCGCCTTCCTGACCATGCTCGGGATCATCATCGGAATCGCGGCGGTGATCACGATGGTCGCCCTGGGCGAGGGCGCGCAGCGGTCGGTCGAGGCCCGGCTCCAGGCGATGGGCACGAACATCCTCACCGTGCGACCCGGCCAGAACTTCTTCGGCGGGATCGACCGCGGCTCCGCGCGTCTGACGACCAAGGACGCCGAGGCGCTCGCGGCCGTGGGAGGGCCGATCCTGGCCGTCGCGCCGGAGATGGAAAGGCGCCAACAGATCGCCTACGGCGGTCGCAACGCCAACCTCTCGGTACTGGGCAGTTGGCCGAGCTACTTCGGCATGCACAACCACAAGCTTGCCGCCGGCAGGCTCTTCACCGAGGGCGAGGAGCGTGGGCGACGGCGGCTGGCCGTCCTCGGCGCCCTGGTCGGCGAGCGGCTCGGCGTTTCCGACACGCGCACCCTCATCGGCCAGTCGATCCGCGTGCGCGGCATCCCCTTCGAGGTGATCGGCGTCCTCGAGG
The DNA here is from genome assembly GCA_937995995.1 of uncultured bacterium. Classification (GTDB taxonomy): domain Bacteria; phylum Gemmatimonadota; class Gemmatimonadetes; order Longimicrobiales; family RSA9; genus CALBZE01. Next base: position 16,621 of record CALKIP010000222.1, on the reverse strand, counting down.
AAAAGGGCGAGGCCGGCTGGCAGAACCCTGACGAGGGTATCTACATCCCACTGGCAACCGCACAGTTCCGTGTCTTCGGCACCGAGTGGGTCCGCTCGATCTCGGTCCAGGCGGTGAGCGAGTCGGCGATGGATGAGACGATGGCCGAGATCGATCGCGTCCTGCGGCGCGAGCACCGCATCCGCCCGGGCGAGGCGGCGGACTTCAACGTCCGCAACCAGGCCAGCCTGCTTTCGACGTTCCAGGAAACGACACAGACCTTCTCGTTCCTTCTGGCCGGGATCGCTCTCGTCTCGCTCCTGGTCGGCGGGATCGGCATCATGAACATCATGCTCGTCTCCGTGACCGAGCGGACCCGTGAGATCGGCATCCGCAAGGCGCTCGGCGCGAAGCGGCGCGACATCCTGCTCCAGTTCCTGATCGAGGCGCTCACGCTCTGCCTGGCCGGTGGCGTGATCGGCCTCGGCCTCGGCGCCGGCGGTGCCTACCTGCTCCAGCGCATGGCCGATTGGAACACCGCCGTCTCGACCGGCGCCGTCGCACTCGCGATCGGCTTCTCGGCGTTCGTCGGAATCTTTTTTGGCTTGTGGCCGGCGCGCCGGGCGGCTAAGCTGGATCCGATCGTCGCGTTACGCTACGAATAGAAGGAGCAGGACCACACGCCCGACGATTGGCAGGAGAAGGACCACACATCCGACGAGCAGGATCACACACACCCGACGGAGGGAGGAACCCCATGGACCGTTGGCAGAATGTCACGCTGAACCTGCTGCGCATCGTCACCGGGCTGCTCTTCATGCAGCACGGCGCCCAGAAGCTCTTCGGAGCGCTGGGCGGGAACGCCGTCGAGTCCATTTTCTCGCTGATGGGGCTCGCGGGAGTGCTCGAGTTCTTCGGTGGCGCGATGATCGTGCTCGGGCTGCTGACCCGCCCGGTCGCCTTCATCCTGGCCGGCGAGATGGCGGCAGCGTACTTCATGGCGCACTTCCCGCAAGGCTTCTTCCCGGTCCAGAATCGCGGCGAGCCCGCTGCGCTCTTCTGCTTCATTTTCCTCTACCTCTCCGCGCGGGGCGCAGGCGGTTTCAGCATCGATGGCGTGCTGAGCCGTAGGTCTGCACAGGCCGAGGCAACGGAACCGGTCGCCGCAGACTGACGCTTGCTCCTGGTCTGAATCGCAGCGGGCGGGCACGAGGCAAACTGCATGTCCTCGTGCCCGCCCGCTGCGTGTTGGACGCTGGCCGGATTTTCGGGCTACAGATCCGCGTCTGGGCCGGCGGAGCTCTCCATCGTTTTCAGACCAGACCGAGCGCGTGCGCCACGAGAGGCGGCGGAATCGTGCCCCACGAGAGCAGCCGGTCGTGGAAGTCGCGCAGGTGGAAGCCGTTGCCGGTGCGCGCGCGGTAGCGGTCGCGCAGCCGCAGGATCTCGCGCTTGCCCACGGCGTAGCTCATCGGCTGCGTTGGCGTGGAGCAGTAGCGGCGTACCTCGATTTCGGCGTTCGGCCGCTCGAGCCCGGCCTCCTCGACCATGTAGTCGACGGCGCGCTCAGGAGACCACCCGTGGACGTGCAGCCCGACGTCGACCACGACGCGGCACGCCCGCCAGAGCTGGTCCTTGAGCTGAAGCAACCGCTGCCGTGCGTCCGTGTAGAAGCCCTGCTCCCACATGAGCTGTTCGCAGTAGAGCGCCCACCCCTCGGCGAAGACCGAGGTGAAGAAGACGCGCCGCGGCTCGGTGTCGGCGCGGTTTGAGCGCAGGAGCTGCAGGTGGTGCCCCGGGTAGGCCTCGTGCAGCGCGGTGATCGGGATGCCGTAGCGGGAGTGGTCTCGAAGCCGCTGGCTCGCATCCTCTCCGTCCGCCGGCGTGACGTAGAAGCGACCCGTCTGGTCGACCTCGTGTGCCGCCGGCGGCTGGTACGCGGCGTAGGGGATGAGCGGACGCAGGAACTCCGGCGTCGGCACGACCTCGAGCGTGTCGTCGCCGGGCACCGCCGCGAGATTGCGCTGCTCGACGAAATCGCGCGCCCGCGCCATCTCGTCGGCGTAGATACCGATGAGCTCGTCGCCCGCGGGGTGCTCGTCCTTGAGCGATTCGACGAGCTCGCGCCAGCTCTTCGACGCATCGATCTCCCGTGCGACGTCACGCAGTTGCGCCTCGGTCCGCCGCTTCAGCCATTCGCCGTACGCGAGCAGTTCCTCCGCCGTGTAGTGCAGCCCGTGTTCATAGCGGACCTTCGACTCCCACGCCTCCCGGCCGATCGCGAAGTTGCCGGTCGCGCGCGGTGCGAGTTCGTCGAGCCAGTCGGCGAACTCCGAGAGCGCCTCGGCCGCCCCGCGCCGTGCGTTCTCCCAGCGTGAGTACTGCTCGGCATCGTCCTCGAGCGCCTTGCCGAGGTAGACCGGGAGGACGTACTCGATCAGCCCGACGCCGCTTCGGGCCACGGCCGCGGCCGTCCGCGTCAGCGTCGGCGAGGCTTCCGTCAGGTTCTCACGCGCATCGTCGAGTGTGCCACGGAGGGCCATGAGCCGCTCCATTGCACGCTTCGCGCGCTCCTCCGCCGGCGCGTAGTCCCGCACCGCCATGAGGTAGAGCGCACCGAGCGGGCCATCCACGTAGCGCAACGGGTTGCGGCGGTGGGGGCGCACGTGGTCCAGCTCGTAGAGCTCCCAGCGGATTCGGTCGACGACGAGCTCACGATCGACCCAGTCGCCGGCGCCTGCGGGCACCTGCCGCTCGAATGCGCGGAGGTACTCACGAAAATGCCGCGCCCTCTCTTCGAGAGTCGCGGCATCGTAGCGTTCCAGCTCGCCGTCGTGGCTGTGGATCCCGACCGTCGTCGCGTGGATCGGGTTCGCGCTCCACCAGAACGCGAAGAATTCGTCGAGCAACGGTGTCAGTTCCGTCATCTCATGCGGGCTGGGGGTTGTCGTGGGTCCGGCAGCACGCGTGAACCTCGGCGTCGGTAAGCACGCGATCGGTTCGCTTGGCAAGCTCGAAGACTCGGCGACACAGCGCATCATCCGACGCGTCGTATCCGTTCTCGCTCAGCCAGAACTTCACGTTCGACATGCCACTCACGTGGCTGATCTCGATCATCTGGCGACGGCCGAAGTCTCCGGCGGGCACGCCCGAGTAGATGCGGTCGGCCAGCCAATCGTCGCCCTTCGCCTTGGCCTTGATGATGGCGGCCGCGTGCACGCCCGTCCCGGTCCGGAACGCGTCCGATCCGAAGACCGGGTAGTTGCACGGCACGGGTGCGCCGGTCGAGCGGGCCACGAGCTCGCAGTACTCCGAGAGGCGTGAGAGGTCGCCGTCGTGGAGGCCGAGGAGCTGGAGATTGACGAGGAGCAGGTCCATCTCCACGTTCCCGACGCGCTCGCCGATCCCGATCGCCGAGCCGTGGACACGGTCGACGCCCGCCTCGATCGCGGCGAAGACGTTCGCGAGCCCGAGCCCGCGGTCGCGGTGGCCGTGCCAGTCGATCTTCACGTCCTCGCCCGACGGCCGCACCACCTCCTCGCGGATGAAATGAACCAGTCGCCTCACGCCGTGTGGCGTGGCGTGGCCCACGGTGTCGGCCAGGCAGATCCTCCGCGCACCACTCGAGATCGCCGTCGAATAGAGCTCCTTGAGCGTCTCCGGCCGCGCCCGAGTGGTGTCCTCGGTCACGTACATGACCGGAAGCCCCTCGGCGACGGCGAAGCCCACCGCGTCCTCCGTCGCACGGAGCATCCGATCCAGCGTCCAGTCTTCGGCGTACTGACGGATCGGCGAGGAGCCGATGAAGGTCGCGGCCTCGATCGCGACGCCGGTCCGCTGCGCGATTCGCACGATCGGCTCGATGTCGGCCCGGACCGTGCGGGCCGCACAGTTGGGCTGCAGAGCGAGCCCGGCGTCACGGATCTCCTCGGCCAGCGCCGTCACATCGTTCACCGCCCGTGGCCCGGCGCCCGGAAGCCCGATGTTCGCCGCCTGGATCCCGAGTTCGGCCATGAGGTGCAGGATCCGGATCTTGTCCTCGATCGGCGGGTCCTGGACCGAGGGGGACTGCAGCCCGTCGCGCAGCGTCTCGTCGTCCAGCTCGACCGGACGCAGTTCGGGAAGTCGGGGGAGGCGCGGTGCGGAGTTCCAGTCGTAGATGAGGTCCTGCTCGTTCATGTGCGACCTCGTCTCGGTGGGGGAGGGAGTGATGGTGGCAAGATGCTCCGGCGCCGCTCACATTGTCAACTGAATCGATCCGGTCCGAACCGGACCCGCTGATGCAAGAAAGGAACCGAAGCACGACGATGGATGTGCCGCCCGTCGCCGTTACACCGGCCGTGGACCGCGCGCTCACACTGTTGCGCGAGCGTGATGCCGAAACACTCGACACGATGGTCGAGCTGGCCCAGATCCCTGCCCCGCCCTTCGGTGAGGCGGCGCGGGCCGAGCGCGTCCGGGATCGGTTCCATGCACTCGGCCTGGCCGATGTGGTCACGGACGAGGAGGGCAACGTCCTGGCCCGCCTGCCATCGGGCAACGGCACGGGTTTAGGCGCCCCGGTGATCGTGGCCGCGCACCTCGACACGGTCTTCCCGGCCGAGACGGACCTGACCGTCCGCAGGGATGGCAGGCGCCTGGCCGGTCCCGGGATCGTCGACAACGCCCGCGGCCTGGCGGCGCTCCTCACCATTGCAGGTGTACTGTGTGAAGCCGGCGTCGCCACGTGCCGACCGGTCGTCTTCGCCGCGACGGTCGGTGAGGAGGGGACGGGCGACCTGCGCGGCGTCAAGCACCTCTTCCGCGAAGGCTCGCCGTGGCGGCGCGCCTCCGGCTTCATCGCCCTGGACGGCACGGGCACTCGCCGGATCGTCAACAGCGCCGTCGGCTCGCGACGCTTCCGCCTCACGGTCCGTGGCAGCGGAGGGCATTCCTGGGCGGACTGGGGCCGGGCGAACCCGATCCACGCCCTGGGGCTCGCCGTCGCGGAGATCGCGCGCTACGCGCCGCCGCGCCGGCCACGAACCACGCTCACCGTGGGCCGCATCGAGGGCGGCACGTCGGTCAACGCCATCCCGAGCGCGGCGTGGCTGGAAGTGGATCTGCGAAGTGAGGGCCGGCGTGCACTCGCGAACCTCGAGGCGCGAGTGCTCCATGCGGCCGAGGCGGCCGTCGCCGAGACCAACGCCCGCCGCCGCCGCGGCACCCCGGCCCTCGGACTCGAGATCGCGTTGATCGGGGACCGACCGTCGGGAGAGACGCCTGCCACCGCACCGATCGTGGAAGCCGCCTGCAATGCCACGCGGATGATCGGCGAGACGCCCGAACTCGTCGCCTCCTCGACCGACGCCAACGTGCCGATCTCCCTCGGCATCCCCGCCATCACGATCGGCGCCGGTGGCCGCTCCGCCGGTACACACACGACCGAGGAGTGGTACGACAACGAGACGGGCCCCCAGGGGCTCGAACGGGTGCTGTGGACGGTTTTGGGCGTGGCCGGCGTGGAGACCGGGTAGCCTCCCCGACGACGATCTCTCCATTGATGCTCCCGATGCCGGGGGGAGACGACAAACGGGGCGAGACGCGTGTGCGCCCCGCCCCGTCGTCGCATGCCGGATCCGGCCTCGGGCGCTCGTCAGCCGCCCACCACCTCCGAATCCGAGGCCACGCTCAGCCGCCCACTGACGCCGCGGATCGTGACGCGGTCGCCGATCACGGAGTCGTGAAGCTCGGCGTCCTCGATCACGGTATTCTCGCCGACGATCGAGTCGCGGATCTTCACATTCCGCAGTTTGCACCCGGCACCGAGCGTCACGTTCGGGCCGAGTTCGACGTTCTCGAGTTCCACGCCCTCCGGAACGCGAACCGGCCCCTCGACCTTCACGTCGTCGCCGCCGTCCGGGTTGCGCGCGCGACCGGTCTCGAGCAGGTGCCGGTTCGTCTCGATCAGCGTCTCCGGCTTGCCGCAGTCGTACCAGCCCTCGACCTCGACGGTGCGGATCTTCGCGCCGTGGTCGATCATGTACTGGAACGCATCCGTCAGGTAGTACTCCTCGCCCGGCCCCTTCGCACCATCCAGCGTGTGGTTGATCCCCTCGAAGAGGAGCTTCCAGTCGCGGATGTAGTACAGTCCGATGTTCGCGAGCTTCGAGATCGGGTCGCGCGGCTTCTCGATGATGCGCTTCATGTAGCCGTCCTTGTCGGTCACGACCACGCCGAAGCGCTGATAGTCCTCGACCTCCTTGGCCCAGATCACGCCGGCCTCATCCTCGGAGAGCGACTTCGCGATCGAGAGATCGGCGTCGAAGAGCGTGTCGACGAAGATGATCAGGACGTCCTCGTCGATGTAGGGCTCGGCGAGCTTGACCGCGCCCGCCGTGCCGTTCTGCACCTCCTGCTCCACGAAGTGCGCCCGGAACTCCGGGTACTCGTCGCGGATGTAGTCCTCGATCTTCTCCTTCAGGTAGCCCGTGATGAAGACGATCTCATCCACGCCGAGTTCCTTCAGGTCGTCGAGGATGTAGCTCATCACCGGCCTGTCGGCCACCTTGAGGAGCGGCTTGGGCGTGATGTACGTATGGGGGCGCACCCGCGTCCCCTTCCCCGCCAGGGGGATGACGACTTTCATTCTCTCGCCTCCGTCTGGAGTGGAGTCAGCTCTCGAGTTTGAGCAAGGGCAGATTGCAGAAGTCCACCGGCCCGCGGTGCAGCGGCTGCGGTACGACGTGCACGGAGATCTCGAGCGTGATCGAGCAGACTGCCTCGAAGACGTGCCCGCCCACGGTCGAGAAGTCGGCACGGCCGAAGGTGCCGTGAATGTGGGGGATCGGCTCGCCGTCCAGCAGCGACAGGTTGCCGACCAGAGCGCACGCCTCCAGGCTCTCCACGAAGATGCGCCGCTCGTAATCCTGTTCTGCGAGCTGGTAGAACCCCAGCTCGAGCCGATCCACGGCGCCGATCCCGTACAGTGCGGCCGACTCGACCTCGTGATGGCGCGCGAACTCGATCAGGCTGCGGATCAACTCCTCACCGCGATCCAGGACCAGCACATGACCGAACGGCGTTTCACGATGTTGCACGAATCCTCCCGGGCGCGGTGTTTGCGCGAAGATAGGCCTCCACCCGACGAAGCGTCAATCGCAGGGGAGCCGAGGGTTGGCAATGGCGGACCGGGTCACTGCGCACGAGATATTCCACAACGCCCGAAGAGCCGCACAGGATGAGCTCAACCGGTCCTCGAGCGGACTCGGCTTTTCCGGCTTCTCGGCCGGGCTGAACATCAGTTTCAGTTTCGTCGCCGCCGTGCTCCTGGCCGATGCCGCGACCGATCCCGAAAGTGCCCACCTGTGGAGCGCGGTCGGCTACCCGCTCGGCTTCATCCTGATCGTCCTCGCGCGCGCCCAGCTTTTCACGGAAAACACCCTCACACCGGTCCTCCTGGTACTCGACCATCCGAGCCGCCGCAACATCCTGAACACGCTCCGCCTCTGGACCGTGGTCCTCGTGGCGAACCTCGCCGGTGCCTTCGTCTTTTCACTCGCCATGAGCACTCTCGACATCTCGCCCGGAATGAACCCCGAGACCATCACGCGCACCGCCATGGAGGCGTACCAGGGGACATGGGCCAACCTCTGGATCCGTGGCATCTTCGGCGGCTGGCTGATCGCGCTCATGACGTGGGTGCTCCACACCGGGGGTGGGATGATCGGCCAGATCGTGCTCGTCTGGCTCATCGCCTTCATCATCCAGGCCGCGGGATTCAGCCACAGCGTGGCCGGCGCGACGGAGATCCTCTACCTCGCGCACGTGGGTGAGATCTCCTATCTTGACTGGTTGTGGCACTTCCAGGTTCCCGTCACACTCGGCAACGCATTCGGTGGCATTTTCTTCGTTGCACTCGTCAATTACGCACAGGTCGTGGGCTCCGGCGGCGATCTCGAGAGGGCCGATCGTGTAAAACGAATTCGTGAGCAGAAGGAATCAGTGGACCGAGAAGAGGAACAATGAGATCGTTGGATCGAATTCGTCCGGCCGCCTTCGCGGCCGTCGTCGCCATGCTCGTCGCGCTGCCCCTGAGTGCCGATGCGCTCCTCGCACAGGAGCCGCCGCCCACGGAACAGACCATCACGGTCACGGCGACCGGCCGGGTCGAGCGCGCCCCGGACCAGGCCGTCCTCCATCTCGCCATCGAGAGCTTCGCCGCCACGGCGGACGAGGCGGCGGCCGACAACGCCGAGCGGATGGAGCGCCTCCTCGCCGCGCTGCGACGCCTCGGCCTGGATGAGGACGACATCGAGACGGCGTCGTACCACCTCAACCCCGAGTACGACTACTCGCCCGGCGAGCCGCGCCGCCCCGGTGAGCAGCGACTGGTCGGCTACCGGGCGGTCAACATGGTCCGTGTAACGATCGACGACATCGACCGCGTCGGCGAGATCATCGACGCGTCGATCGCCGCGGGCGCGGACCGTGTGAACGGGGTCGCGTTCCAGCTCAGCGATCCGGACGCGGCCAGGCACGACGCACTCCGCGACGCAGTGGACCGGGCCCGTGAAGAGGCGGAGACGCTCGCCTCTGCACTCGGACGGCGACTCGGCCCGGCACTCGCCATCTCGAGCGGCGGCGCCCCGCCCAGGCCCATGCTCATGGCACGCGCTGCGGCCTTTGATTCCAGGGTCGAGAGTCTTCCGCCGACTCCCATCCAGCCCGGCGACCTCGAGATCGAGGCGAGCGTGACCGTGGTCTACCGACTCGAGCCGACGCGATGAGTCTGGGCAAGACGTTGAACGCGCTGCTGCAGAAGTCCGCCGCGACCTCTCCGGACGCGGCGGACCCTCGGCTGCGCGGCAGGACCTACGCCGTTCCCTTCGACCGTGTCTGGACCGAGGCGATCGCCCTGACCGGCGCACGGCTCGACCACTGGAGCCTTCTGCACGCCGACGACTTCGACGGCGTGATCCGCGCGGAGGCGACGGCGCCGCTCTTCCGCTCGACCGCGGACATCTCGATCCGCATCGTGCTGGACGAGAACGCCCAGACACGCGTCGACGCGGAGGCCGTGAACCGGAGCGGCAAGATCGACATGGGCGCGAGTGCGCGTCACCTGATCCGCTTTTTCCGCGCTCTCGACGCCGCACTCGCCGCCGAGTCCGAACGGGGCGAAAAAAGCGCGCCCGCACGGGGCGGAAAGCCGGCCTAGCACGGAGTCGCCATGGCGAACCCGACGATCCCGGTCATCGACTTCCACACGCACCCCTACCTCCCCGATGACCTGGCGCCGGGGACGCGGGATTTCGTCCTCTCCATCTCGCCGGCCGTGCGCGAACACGGCGCCCGGCTCCGGGACCCCGGCTACGTGGCCGCGCTGCTGCGCGCCGAAGGCGTTCGGCGCGCAGTCGTCCTGCCGGAGCACTGTCCGGCCACCTCGGGCAACGTGCGCACCGAGACGGTGATCGAACTCTGCCGCACGGTGCCCGACCTCTTTCTTCCCTTCGCCTCCGTCGACCCGAACACCGACCCTGACCCCGCCGGCCTCCTGCGCCGCTACATCGACGAGGGCCCGGTCCACGGCCTCAAGCTCTATCCGTCCTACCAGTACTTCTACCCGAACGAGCGACGCCTCTACCCGATCTACGAGGTGTGTGTCGAGCACCGACTTCCGCTCCTCCTCCACATCGGGACGTCCGTCCTCCCGGGCACGCGGCTCAAGTACTGCGACCCGATCCATCTCGACGACGTCGCCATCGATTTCCCGGAGCTCGCGATCGTCATGGCGCACGGCGGCCGGGGCTGGTGGTACGACGCGTGCGCTACGCTCGCCACTCTGCACGAGAACGTCTACATCGACGTGACGGGGCTCGTCCCCTCGAAGCTGCTCGATCACTTCCCGGCGCTGGAGCGAATGGCGGACAAGGTGATTTTCGGAAGCGACTGGCCGGCGATGCCCAAGAGCGTGGCGCACAATGCCCGCGCGATCACGGCGCTCGGCCTCTCGCCCGAGGCGACACGCAAGATCCTCCACGACAACGCGGCCCGACTCCTCGGCCTCTCGGGGGAAGGCAGTGGCACGGACCGGTAGCGGTCCGGCACCGTCCCCACGCCAACGCTGGCAGGCCCCGATGGCCGATGCGGCGCCAGGCGACGCGCTGATCCTCGAGGGCGCCCTCGTCCTGACCCTCGACGAAGCAGACACCAGCGGGCATCTCGCGGTCGCGGTGCAGAACGGCCGGATCGCGGCCATCGATGTGCCGGACCGCGTGCGCGAGCGCTTCCCCACAGCCGAGCGCATCGACTGCGACGGGCGCATCCTCATGCCGGGCCTCGTCAATGCGCACCTGCACCCCGAACTCCACGTGCTGAAGGGCGCCGTCGAGGAGCTCGACCTCCACGACTGGGACGACGCCGAGCACTTCGACCGCGCACTGGTCCTCCTCTCCTCGCCCGAAGGCCGCTGGATCCAGCAGGTGGCGATCCGCGCCTCGCTTGTCGACTGCCTCCTCTCCGGCACCACCTGCGTGGCCACGTACGGCGTGACCGTCGGCGCCGACGAGGTCGCGGCAGATGAACTCGCGCGCCTCGGCCTGCGCGGCCGCATCACCATCCGGGACAACGAGTTTCGTCCCGTAGACGTCGACGGCCCACCGCCCCTCTACCGCCTGCACGCGGAGGAGGCGCTCACGGTGGACGAGCTGGAGGCCGCCGCTCGCGCGCACCGGCGCGGGGAGCGAATCATCATGCACGCCGAGAGCGTTTCGGCACCAGCACGGTGCGACTCCTCGACCGCTACGGCCTTCTCTCACCACGCATGCTGCTCTCCCACGCGATCCACGTCGACGAGGAGGAGCGCGCGCTCCTCGCCGAGCGCGGCGTCTGCGTCGTGAGCTCGCCCGTCGCCGAGCTCAAGCTCGCCGACGGCATCGCGCCGATCGTCGATTACCTGGAGCGCGGCATCGTCGTCGCACTCGGCACCGATTGCGCCGTCTGCAACAACAGCAGCGACCTCTTCCTCGAGATGAGGCAGGTCGGGCTGGTGCAGAAGTTCCGCTACGGCGCGGATGCCATGCCGGCGGAGCAGATCTTGCGCATGGCGACGCGGTACGGAGCCCGTGCCCTCGGCGACGATCAGTACGGCGTCATCGAAGTCGGCCGGGCCGCCGACCTGATCCTGGTGGATGCGAACAACGCACGGCTCCAGCCGCTCGTGCACCGGAGCGATTTCTCGAATCTCGCGGCCAACCTCGTGTACGCGGCTACGGGACAGGACGTGACCGACGTCATGATCGATGGCCGCTGGACGATGCGCGAGCGTCGGCTCCTCCCCCTCGACGCCGAAGGGGTGTGGGAGGAGCTGGGCCGCGCTGCGACCGCGCTCTACGACCGAATCCTTTGAACGAATGGCACCGATGACCGACCTCCCCGAACCGTTGCCCGTAGTGCCGCTGCGCAGCACGGTCATCTTTCCCACGGGCGTCATCGGCGTACAGATCGGGATGCCCTCCTCGCTGGAGATGCTTGCCGCCTTCCCGGATCCGACGCTCCTCGTCGCCGTGGTCACGGCACCCGGCGGCCCCGACGACCCGATCGACCCCAGGTCGCTCCAGAAGGTGGCCACGCTGACGCGCCTCTCCGACCGGCTGAACCTGCCTGGCGGATCCGTGCAGGCGACCCTGCAGGGCATCCGCCGCATCCGGCTGACCGAGGTCGAGGAGACGCAGGGCTACTTCATCGCCCGCGCCCGCGAGGTGAGGCAGCGCAACCAGAACGCGGAGGGGAACGAGGAGACGATCACACGCATCCTCGTCACCCTCGAGGCGCTCGCCGAGAAGGTCGAGCGCATCCCGAAGGAGGCACCACGGATCCTGCGCATGAACGTGGCGGACGCGAGCCGCTTCGCCGACCTCGTCGCCACGCTCGCCAACTTCGGCGTAGATGCCAAGGACCGGGTGCTTCAGGCTCTCGACATCCGCAACCGCCTGTCGTTCGTCCTGAGCGAACTGGACGGGCAGCTCCGCAGGGTCCAGCAGATCGAGGAGGAAGAGACGGCCGAGCCGGAGGAAAAAGAGAAGGCCGGAGCCGCCGAGCCCGAATCCGCTGCGCGCCGCGCAAGCGAGCTCCGCCAGCGCATCAAGCTGCTCCAGTCAGAGCTCGGCCAGATCGACCCGGTCGAGCGCGAGGCCGTCGATCTCTTCCGCCGCATCGAGGCCACGGAGCTGCCGGCGCGGATCGCCGCACGGGCCCGCACCGAGGTGGAGCGGCTGCGCGCCGCCAACCCGGCATCGGCCGAGGCCGGCGAGATTCGCAGCTACCTCGACTGGCTGCTGCACCTGCCCTGGCGCGAGCGAGCGACCCGCGGGCCGACGAAGATCGACCTCGGCGCCGTTCAGCGCGAGCTGGACGATACACTCCTCGGCCTCGACGAGCCGAAGGAGCGCGTCCTCGACTTCCTCGCCGTGGCCAAGCTGCGCGGTGATCTCCAGGGCGCGATCCCGTGCCTGGTCGGCCCTCCCGGCGTCGGCAAGACGACTTTCGCCGAGGCGCTCGCCCAGGGACTCGGCCGCCCCGTCGCCCGACTCGACCTCGGCGGCCAGGGCGAATCACAGCTCGTCGGCAGCCGCCGCACCCGCGCCACCGCACAGCCGGGCAAGATCATCGGCGAGTTCCGCGACGTCGGTGTTCGTGACCCCGTCTTCCTCCTCGAGGAGATGGACCAGATCGGCCTCGGCAAGGTCGAGGGCGATCCGATCGAGGCAATGGAGGAAGCGCTCGACTGGGAGGGCCGCCAGGAGTTCGTCGATCGCTACCTCGACGTCGAATTCGACATCTCCGAAGCGCTCTTCATCGCAACCGCACAGGATTTCTACCGGATCCCGCGCGACCTGCGCAAGTTCATGGTCGAGATCCGCATCGCCGGCTACACGCCCGAGGAGAAGGTCGAAATCGCACGCGAGAAGATGCTGCCGCGCCTCATCGAGGAGAACGGACTCGAGGCCGACGACGTCGCATTCGACGACGAGGCGCTCTTCCACCTGGCCCGCGGCTACGCTCGCGATTCCGGCCTCGGCCTTCTGAGGCGCAACCTCTCGACGCTCCTCCGCACCCGCGCACGCGCCAAGGCCCAGGGCGACGGCGACCGCTGGACCTTCTCGCCCGAGCGAATCGAGAATATCCTCGGCCTGCCGCGCTACACGGCGACCACCGCCGAGAGCGCGCCCGAGGTCGGCGTCGTCACCGGCCTCGCCTGGACCGCAGCCGGCGGCGAGCTCATGTTCATCGAGGCGCTCAAGATGCCCGGCACCGGCCGCCTCATCATCACCGGCCTCCTCGGCGACGTCATGCGCGAGTCGGTCAATGCCGCCTACTCCTACGTCCGCAGCCGGGGCGAGGAGCTGAATATCCCGAAGGAAGCGTTCAAGAAGTGCGACGTCCACGTCCACTTCCCCGTAGGCGCGATTCCGAAAGATGGCCCCTCTGCCGGGATCGCGGTCACGCTCGCCCTTGCCTCCACCCTCTCGAACCGCCCGGTCCGACACGATATCGCCATGACGGGAGAGGTCACGCTGCGCGGGAAGGTGCTCGAGATCGGCGGTGTGAAGGAGAAGGTGCTCGCCGCCAACCGCGCCGGGATTCGGCGCATCATCATGCCGCGCGGCAACGAGCGTGACCTCCGCGATGTGCCCGAAGAGACCCGCGAAGGAATGGAGTTCCTCTTCGTCGAACGGATGGAGGAAGTGCTCGAACTGGCGCTCCTCGACCACGAGGAGCGGCGCAAGGCGCCACGCACCCGGAGGAGTGAACGGCCGCTATCCGAGGCGGGCGAGGAGCCCAAGGCGGCGCGGGAGGGCTAGCGTTCGGCCGCGGCAGCATACCGCGGCCGTAGCCCGATCAACGCTGGCCCCGGGTCCTGGGTAGGCCGGCTCGCGTGCTGCCCCCGCCATCATCCCATTTCCGGATGTCCTCACGGGATCAACGCGAGGGCACGCGTCCGCTCTTGTGTGCGCCCGCCCCACCGGATACAATGGCTTCTCCCCAGCAACAGGAGGATTGCGCCATGCCACGGCGGGCTCCGTGACCCCGCCTCGCCCTGGCGCACGGCCGTCTCGCCTATCCCATCGGCCACACCCATTAGCCATCCAAGGAGGTACAGTGAGGATCCGATCATCGCTCATCCTGTGCCTGCTCCTGCTCGTTCCGGGCATGGCGCAGTCGCAGACGACGCCCGTCGAGGGGCTGCGTGACAACACGCCCGCGGTGCACGCGCTGACGGGCGCGCGCATCGTCGTCGCCCCGGGCAAGGTGCTCGAGGATGCGACGCTGGTCGTTCGTGACGGGGTCATCGAGGCGGTGGGCACAGGGGTGCGGGTGCCGGCCGACGCACGCGTGTGGGACGTGCGCGGCCAGACCCTCTACCCCGGCTTCATCGATGCCTACGCGGACCTCGGCATGCCGGGAGAGGCGCCGGAGGCGGACGAGCGTGGCGCGGTCTCCTGGAACCGCCAACTCCGCTCGTTCGTGGATGCCGGCGCGGTCCTGGGCGATGCAGCGAAGGACGTGGCCGCGCTGCGCGGCCAGGGCGTGGGCGTGGCGCACGTGGTGCCTAGAGTCGGCATCTTCCGCGGCCAGACGGCGCTGGTCGGGCTGGGCGCGGGCGCGGTGCGCGAGCGGATGATCCGGGACGGCGTCGCCCAGGCGGCGGCACTCACGCGCGACCGTCGCCTCGGCATGGGCTATCCGACTTCGGCGATGGGCGGCGTTTCCTTCATCCGCCAGACGCTCCACGACGCGGACTGGTATGGCCGGGCGCACGCCACGTATGCGCGCAACCCCGAAGGCGTGCGTCGACCGGAGACCAACGAGGCGCTGGCCTCGCTGGTGGACGCGGTCCGGGGCGCGCAGCCGCTGCTCCTCGAGGCCACGGACGAGGAAGAAGTGCTCCGCGCCCTGCGTTTTGCCGATGAATTCCCCGTCTCGCTCTGGATTCGTGGCAGCGGCCACGAGTACCGAATTCTGGACGCGATCGCCGCGGCGGGCGTGCCGCTGATCCTGCCGGTCGCCTATCCCGAGGCGCCGGACGTGGACACGCCCGAGGACGCGCTGAACGTGAGCCTGGCCGAGCTGCGCCACTGGTACCTCGCGCCGGAGAACCCGGCCCGGCTCGCCCGTGCGGGCGTGGACTTCGCCTTCACGGCCGACGGCCTCGAGGATCGCAAGCAGTTCCTGCCGAACGTGCGCAAGGCCGTCGAGCGCGGGCTCTCGACCGAGGCGGCGCTCGCCGCCCTGACCACCACGCCGGCCCGGATGCTGGGCATCGAGCGCACGCACGGAACGCTCGAGAGGGGCAAGGTCGCCAACGTCGTCGTGGTCGAGGGCGACCTCTTCGACGACGACGCTGTGGTCCGCGAGGTGTGGGTCGACGGCACACGCTTCGAGGTCGATCCGGCACCGGCCGTCGACCCCCGTGGCCGGTGGATGATCGCCACGACGGACGGCGCCCTGCGCGGCGAGTTGCAGCTCGAGGGCACGCCGAAGCGGCTCTCGGGCACTTTCGTCGCCGGCGGGCGGGAGGTCCGCCTGACGGCGGCCCGCTACGGCGACGCCGCGCGCCGGCTCCACCTCGCCTTCCCCGGTGAGGCGCTCGGGGCGGACGGCGTCGTCCGGCTGACGGCCAACATCTCCGGCGATGCGCTCAGCGGCTGGGGCGAGCTGCCCGATGGCAGCCGGCTCGACTGGCGAGGCGAGAGGACGGAGGTCGTCGCGAAGGCCGCGCCCTCGGCGAAAGCCAACGCCAAGGCCGCGCCCCTCGCGCTCGCCGAGATCACTCCGGCCATGGAGTACGGCCGCCCGGAGATCCCCGCGCAGCCCGAGCACCTGCTGATCCGCAACGCGACCGTCTGGACCATGGGCCCACAGGGGATCCTCGAGGGTGCGGATGTGCGGGTACGGCGTGGCAAGATCGTCGAGGTCGGCCACGGCCTCGACGCGCCGCGAGGCGCCACGGTTATCGACGCGGCCGGTCGCCACGTCACGCCCGGGCTGATCGACGCGCACCTGCACTCGGGTGTGACCGGCGGCGTCAACGAGACCGGAAGCGCGATCGTCCCCGAGGTCCGGATCGGCGACGTGCTGACGATGAACAACATCTGGATGTATCGCCAGCTCGCCGGCGGGCTTACGACCGCGCATGTGATGCACGGTTCGGCGAACCCGATCGGCGGGCAGAACCAGCACATCAAGCTGCGCTGGGGTGCGACGCCCGAAGAGTTGAAGTTCGAGGGCGCGCCGCGGACGGTGAAGTTCGCCCTCGGCGAAAACCCGAAGCGCCGCTCGAACCGCTATCCGGACACCCGGATGGGCACCGAACAGATCATCCGCGACCACTTCAAGGCGGCACGCGACTACCAGCGCGCCTGGCGGGAGTGGGAGAAGAAGAAGGACGGCATCCCACCTCGCCGCGACCTGCGGCTAGAGGCGATCGCCGAAATCCTGGACGGCGAGATCCTGATCATGTCGCACAGCTACAGGCAGGACGAGATCCTGATGCTGATGCGGCTCGCCGAGGAGTTCGATTTCCGGATCCACGCCTTCCACCACACCGTCGAGGCGTACAAGGTCGCGCCCGAGCTGGCTCGCCACGGCGCCGGCGCGG
>CALKIP010000221.1 GCA_937995995.1 uncultured bacterium | reverse complement strand
GAGCCAGCCGCCGCGACTCAGGGCCGCGCGCCGACGTCGCCGGCCCGCCGCTCGAGTTCCTCCTGGCGGTCGATCTCCTTCTGAATGCGCAGCATCAGCGCGATCGCCAGGACCGGTGCAGCAATCACACTCAGCACCAGGATGGCCGAGACCAGCGATCCCGTATCCTCGCCGAGCGCCGTGCGATAGATGCTCAACTGGATGGAGCTGAAAAAGAGCGTGAGGAGAAGGGCGAACCCCTCGATACCGTTGCCAACCCTGGCCAGTACTACCCGCTGACGCTCACTCGGCAACTTCAGGAAGCGGCGCTTCTCGGGAATGTTGATGAAGCGTGGATCGCGTTGCGCGAGGAGGGTGATGCCGTAGAGAAGCACGTTCACCACGATCGTCGTGAGCGGAAGCCCGAACCACGAGCCCCACGACGTGTCCGCCCACCGGTCGGGGGCGCCGCCCGAGCCGAAATGCACCGGGATCCGGTCCGGCAGCTCGGGATAGACCGCGACACTGCCCCCGACGAGCGCGACGAGGAGAAGGACGTTCAGGAGCGTCACCGCGCGCAATGGAGCCCTCCACAGTGAAGTTCCATGCCCACATCGGCAATCTACTCCCCCCTCCACCCGCACGGTATCCCCCGCCCCCTCACCTCACCCCACCCAGCCCTCCCCCCAGCCCTCGCCCTCGCCCTAGCCCTGCTCGCGCAGCGAGCCTACGCCGCGTGCCCCCGATCCAGCTCCTGCTCCGACAGTTCCCGGACCGAGCCGACATCCGGCCGCGTGCCGGTGACCGCGCCCTTGACGACGTTGAAGAGGACGGCCGGCGTCGACTGCTCGCTCTTCATGTACGTCACGGAGTGCGCGTCGACGAGGACGAGCGCCATGCGCGGGTCGTCGGGGCCGCCGTTGCGCGCGCCGCCCTCGTCGCCGAACCAGATGCGCCAGTCGGGACTGTGGAGCTCGCGGATCTTGCCCCGGTCCTGGGAGATGGTCGCGGTGCCGCTGACGGAGACCCATTCGCGCGTGCGGTCGCGGTAGAAGGCCAGATTCACGTGCGGGTCGTGGGACAACTCGTCGAGCTTGTGGCTCTCGATGTCGGTCACGAACCAGAGATCCGCCACGCCGGCCCGCTCCTGCGTCTGCATCGGCCTCGATACCAGATGGCCGTCCGGGCGACGCGTCGTGAACATGCAGACCTCGATCCCGTCGATCAGGTCGTAGAGATCCTCCAGCTTCTTCTCCGTCGAGAAGGAGTTGCCGCGCTCCTGTCCATTCGAATGCTTGGCCATCGATCCTGCTCCACTCGGTGATGAGGCATGGTTCTTCACCGTTGCGATGCGAGCACGAGGCGTGCCGGGCGAGGAGGCGGATCGTGGCGTCGCCGGCGGACGAGGAGGGGATGCGCACGTGAGCGTGGGAACGGTCGGGTCGGGAAAGGTGCAAAAAAGAAGAACGGCCGCCAGTACTTCGACGACCGTCCCTCTTCGCGCGGCGCTCTCCCCGGAGTTCCCGTTCGCCGCGCGCCCATGTTGTGCCCGGGTTGAAGTGCAAGGGGCCTGCCAGACGGGCCCCAAATCGTAAACCACTGCAACGACGCGACATAGCACCTTGCCCGGAGCGTCGGCCGGGCGTACTTTCGGAGAAAGTTGTTTCGATTCGGACACTTCTTTCCGAAAACGATCGGCGGAGAAGCGGTGGGCCAGGTGGCCGGGAGCGCCGAGTCGGCCCGAAAATTTGCGCGCCGACGCGCGGTGGACCTACCTTGAGGCGTCGACACCACAATCGCTGGCTTGTCCCGGCGTATCCAGGGGCGCCCCACCCCCGGCCCACGAGGCCGGTGGTCCGTATCGGGCGTCGTGTGCATGAGGGCGTGGCACCTCGCTTCCGCGTCCGGACCGAACACTCAGACCTCCAACCCGTGATGCCATGTCGCTGACCGCTCGCGTTCTCCTCGGCCTCGTGGCCGGCCTGGTGGCCGGCATCGTGATATCCATGACCGGCGGGCCGGCGCTCGGCCTGGTTCCGTACATCGAGCCCGTGGGCACGATCTGGGTGAACGCGATCCGGATGACCGTCATCCCGCTGGTGGTGGCGAGCATCGTGGTGGGCGTCGCCTCGGCATCGGACCCGCGCACGATCGGCCGCATCGGAGGCCGCGCGGTCGGGCTCTTCTTCGCGGTGCTCGGCACGGCGGCGGTGCTGACCGTCCTCATCGCGCCGCCGCTCATGAACCTGCTCCCCGTCGACCCCGAAGGAGCCGCGGCGCTGCGCGAGGGTGCGGGTGCAAGCGTGGCGAGCCGCGCGGAGAATCTACCCGGCTTCGTCGACTGGCTGGTGAGCCTGGTGCCGATCAACCCGATCGGCGCCGCGGCGAACGACGCGCTCCTGCCGCTGATCGTCTTCTCCGTCGCGCTCGGCGTGGCGACGACGCGCCTCGGCCCGGAACGGCGCGACGTCTTCCTCGGCTTCTTCCAGGCACTCGCCGACACCATGCTCACGCTGGTGCGCTGGGTGCTCGACCTGGCGCCGATCGGCGTCTTCGCCCTCGCACTCCCCCTGGCGACGCGGCTCGGGCTCGGCGCCGCCGGCGCGGTGGCCGCCTACGTCCTCGTCGTCGCCGGGATCTGCCTGCTCCTGATCGCCGCCTTCTACCCGGTCGCGACGCTCGGTGGCAAGGTGCCGCTGCGTCTCTTCGCCCAGGCGACGGGGCCGGCCCAGGCGGTGGCGCTCAGCTCGCGCTCCTCGCTCGCCTCGCTCCCCGCGATGATGGAGGGCGCGGAAGACAGGCTCGGCCTGCCCGCCGAGATCAGCAGCTTCTTTCTCACACTCTCCGCCTCCGTCTTCCGCGTCGGGACCGTCGTCGCACAGATCGCGGGCGTGCTCTTCATCGCGCACCTCTACGGGATCCCGCTGGTGCCGTCGCAGTACGCGTCGATCGCACTCGCCTCGGTGCTGACCAGCTTCAGCGTCCCCGCGGTGCCGGGCGGCACGATCCTGGTCATGGTCCCGGTCCTGGTCTCCGCCCAACTCCCGGTCGAGGCGATCGGCATCCTCCTCGCCGTCGACGTCATCCCCGACATGCTCCGCACCGCGGCCAATGTCACCGGCCACATGTCGCTCGCCGCCCTCCTCGGGCGCGGAGAGGCGGCACCGACGGTAGCAGAGACCGCGGAGACCCTCCGGGGGGCGCCGGCAGGCGAGTAGCCGCGATCGCGGTCTCGGGCTGCGTTCAACGGTAGCCCGGGGCTCTCATCTCTCGCGGAGGGCGCGGAGGGGCGCGGAGCCGTGGAGATTCTGGGCTTTCTGGGCTCACACAGAGACACAGAGGCTCAGAGGTCGGGGCTAGTTTGCCGGGGTGGGGCGGGCATCCGGGCAGGGCAGACTTTACGTTCTTCGGAGTGGTTTGAGCCGGCGTGGGCTGGCGTGGCGGCGTGGAGTGGGCTTCCGGCAGCACTTTCGTTCCCGGTGGTTTGAGCCGGCCACACGAGTAAAAGCCCACCCCACCCGCTCTCCGTGCCTCCGTGCCTCTGTGTGATGAAACCGAGAAGTCGAGACTCCGCGACTCCGCGCCCCTCCGCGCTCTCCGCGAGAAACCGAAGCAAGCCAAGCCCCAGAACCCATACAACGCCCCGCGCACTCCCCCTTCAGGCCGTTACCCGCTCGCTCGCCTGCGCCGCTTCCGGGCGTGCGGTCGCCAGCTCCCCACTCGCATCCAGCGCTCTGCGGAAGAGGATCGGGCCGACGGTCTCGTTGACCGCGATGAGCCCGAGCAGGAGCGAGCGCAGGTAGCCGCCCAGCTCTCCGTACGCCTGGCCGACGATCGCCGCCAGCCCGATGGCGACGCCGGCCTGGGAGACGAGGCCCATCCAGACGTAGCGCTGCTCCTGTGGCTGTGCGCCCGCCCAGCGGCCGCCGACGTGTGTTCCGGCCCAGAGGGCGCCCGCACGGACGATGGCGATCGGCAGCACGAGCGGCAGTAGCGGCGCCATGGAGACCAGATCGATCTTCGCGCCGGACAGCGCGAAGAAGATCACGAAGATCGGCGCGGCCGAGCGTCCCATCGCGTGCCGCAACTCCTCGCCCCTCTCCGAGATGCTCTCGGTCACGAAGCCGGCCACCAGCAGCATGAGCAGGAGCTCCACGTGCGCGATGCGCGCGATCCCGACCCCGAAGAACGCGACCAGGATCGCCAGGAGCATGAGCTCCTTGCCGACGAAGCGGAGGTAGGCCGCAACGGCGACGCCGGTCAGCGCGCCAACCAGGATGGCGCCGGTGATCTCCCACACCACGGTCCCGACCGAGGCCGCCGCGCCGGCGTCGGCGGGCGGGGCGAGTGCACGGGCAACGGCGAGTACGGCGCTGAAGAGGAGCACGACGGCGACGTCGGCGAGGAGCACGACGCCCAGCGTCGTGCGGGCGACCGGGCCTTTCGCGTCCGTCTCGGTGAGGAGCGCCATCGTCACCGCCGGCGAATGCACGATCGCGATCGAGGCGAAGAGGAGCGAGAAGGCGAGCACCGTGCCGCCGTCCGCATCGCGCAGGAACGGGATGAAGCCGTGCAGCGAGTAGAGAAGCGTGCCGATCGCGACGAAGGCGAAGAGCAGCTCGACCGACATGATCTTGAGGAGTGCGACGCCCCGGTCGCGCACCTCCGCCCACTGCAGCTCGGCGCCCGCCAGGAACGCGATCAGCGCGATGGCGAGCTGGCTCACCATGTCGAGCTGTTCGATCCCCGCCTCGGTGACCGTCCCGAGTGCGTACGGTCCGAAGAGGACGCCGGCGACGAGATAGCCGACGATCTTCGGCAGCCGGATCCCGGTCGCGAGCTCGCCCACGGTGTAGGCGGCCAGGATCAGGAAGCCGAAGATGAGCAGCGTGCGCGCACCGTGGCCTTCGGTGCCCAGCGGCAGGATCAGCGACATGCCCCCGAGGAGGAGGGCTAGGATCAGGAGTCGTCGCATCTAGACCTCCACGACTCCGCCATCCTGCCCGGCGGCATGGGCCGCGCCGTGCGGCCTGCGACGCCTGCGACGCAGGAGCGGGCCCACGACCGAGCCCGCGAGACGGACGGAGGAGACGTCGGTCAGCAGGACGGAGACGATCGCCGCGGTGAAGACCACGTTCGAGTACAGCCTCTCGCCGCCGGCGCCGTAGTTGAAGGCGATCGCGATGGCGAGCCCGCCCTGCCCGAGGAGCGCGCGTCCCCAGCCGGGGCCGAGGGCGGGGAGTGTGCCCGTCGTACGCGCCGCGAGCCAGCCGCCCGCCACCTTCGCCGCCACGCGCGCGACCAGGAAGAGCAGCACCGGCAGCAGCCACGCATCGACGAGACCGCTCGACTGCCATGCAGCGCCGGCGAAGATCAGGAGCACGAAGTAGAGCGGGCGCTCCACACGGGCCAGGACCTCCTTGATCTCGCCACGGTTCGCCGAGGTGTTGATCAGGATGAGCCCGACCAGCATCGCCGGGAAGAGCGGTGAGAGGCGAAGGTACGCCGCCGCGCCACTCGCCAGGATGATCGCGCCGGAGAGTGCGATGAAGAGCCGGTCGATCTTCCGCTCACCGCCGAGGAAGAGGTGGAAGAGCGCGCCGCCGACCAGCCCGATCGCAATGGCGATCACCGCCCACTCCGTCGGCGTCGGTGGCCGGACGCCGGTCTGGGGCGCCTCGTTCACTATGCTCAGCAGGATGCCGAAGGCGACGATCGCGACCAGGGCATCGATCGCCGTTGCGACCTCGAGCTGCCGGACCACCGGCTCGCGGCTCCCGAGCTTGCGCCGAACCACGGCGATCCCCGACGGCGCGGAGACCGTCGCGATCGCGCCGAACGTGACCGCCGGCAGGATCGCCTCGGCCAGGCCGACCGGGAGCAGCCACACGATCCCGACCGCCATCACGGTGGAGACGAGCACCAGCGTGGCGATCGCCTCGAGAAACGCCACACGGAATACGAGTGCGGGGATCCGGACCAGCGTCGGCAGGTAGAACTGCGCGCCGACCACCGCGCCGATCCAGCCGAGGGCGAGCGTGATGAACGGCGCGAAGTCGCCGACCACGCTCGGGCTGATCAGCCCCGAGACCTCGGGGCCCAGCAGGAAGCCGAGGATCAGGTACTCTGCACCGGAGATGATCGCGAACCGCCGCGCGAGCCATTCGAAGGCGACGTGCGCGGCCAGATACGCGCCCGCGACGACGAAGATGAAGATGAGGGTCGTGCTCAACAGGCCAGCGTCCCGGTTCAAGAGCGCCCGTCGCGGACGCTCAGGTTGGTTCCGTGTCGATTACCGACCGGTGCCGTACACCGGGCCGGGGCCGGCGATGCCGTGAGTTCGTTCGGCGCGGCCGGCATCCTCCTGCAAGCGACGGTCGAGCGTGCGACGCCTGGTCCTGAGGCGCGCGGTCGCACGCCGCTCGTTGCCGTCGACTCGATCGAGGACTCAACGAATATAGCGTGGTTCCCCTCTGCAGCAGAGGGGAGTTTGCTGAGATGATGGTGACTGGTGTGGAAAAGCGGCCGTGTCCGCCGGACCGCCCGGCGCCGGATCCTCCGATGTCGCACGGCCTCCCAGCGTTGGAGGCGTGTGCACGGCAACCCACGCCCTCGCGCCCGCGCTCGCCCTACCTTCTCGACGACTCCCGCAGCCGCGCGAGCGCCACACTGTAAGTCTCCAGATCCGCAGCGGAGAAGAGGACGAAGCGAACCTCGTCGAACGCGTCGCCGGCGGCTTCCAGGTATTCGATCACCGTCCGCAGTGCGACCTCTGCGGCCTGGTCGGTCGGGTAGCCGTACGCGCCGGTACTGATCGACGGGAAGGCGACGGTCCGCAGCCCCTCCTCCCGCGCGCGCTCCAGCGAACTCCTGTAGGCACGGGCGAGGACCTCCGGCTCACCCTCCGTGCCGCCGCGCCAGACCGGGCCGACGGTGTGGATCACGCGGCGCGCCGGAAGCTCGCCGCCCGTCGTGACCACGGCGTCGCCCGCGGGCAGGCCGTCCGGGTAGCGCGTGCGTCGGATCTCCCTGCACGCCTCCAGGATCGCCGGCCCGCCGCGACGGTGGATCGCGCCATCGACACCGCCCCCACCGAGCAGCGACGAATTCGCCGCGTTCACCACCACATCTACCGCCTGGTCGGTGATGTCGCCCTGGAGAAGAGCGAGCCTCGTCGTGCCGATCGTCACACTTTCCATGGGGTCGCCTCCTCTTGTTCGGTTCGGCTGAATGCTCTATGACATTCGCGGGCAAGCACGGGAGCGCGTCACGCGGGAGACATCCCGTAGTGCGGGTGCGCACCTTCAGGGCGCGAAAGACTTCCTCCCGCCTTCCCCGCTGCAACGCAGCTCTCCCGCCGGCGCAAGCCGGCCCTCCCGCGCCCAAGGGCGCTCTCCCGCGTCCCAGCGACGCCCTCCCGCGCCCGAAGGGCGCCCTCTGGTAGGCGAGGGCAGCCTGCACGATCTGTCCGATACTAGAGCGCTCGCACGTTCCTCAAACGGGAATCCGGGCCATACCCGCCCTACCGCACCATGATACATCGTGGAGGCCGTCATGTCGCTACCCCAGCCCTCTCGAGTCGGCGAGCGCCCGATGCTGCCGCGAGCCATCGCCGTCGTCGCCATCCTCGCCCTCGCCGGCATCTCCGCGTGTGGCGAGTCGACCGCACCCAGCGAGAAGCCCCGGGTGATCGACGCCCTTCCGCGCCAGCTCAGCGTCGCGGAGCGCGAAGTCATCGCCGGCTCCAACGTTTTCGCCTTCGAGCTGCTGCGCGAGGTTCACGCTCGGGGGGACGAGTCGCCCAACGTCTTCCTCTCGCCGCTCAGCGCTTCGATGGCGCTCGGGATGACGCTGAACGGCGCCGCGGGGGAGACGTTCGACGCGATGCGCGCCACGCTCGGCTTCGATGCGCTGTCACAGGAGGAAATCAACCGGTCGTACCACGACCTGACCGAGC
>CALKIP010000220.1 GCA_937995995.1 uncultured bacterium | reverse complement strand
TGGGGGCGGAACCGGACGCCGCCTCACAGGCGTGAGGCTGTCCAGCCCTCAGGGGACTATCGGCGCCATGTGCTGCGTCGCGATCTCCCACTTTCCACGGCGCTTTTCCACGACCCACGTCTTCCTTGTGCCTACCACGCCGGGTCTGGTCTCGATTAGACCGGGCAGGAGTTCCGCGTAGCCGGTGAGTTCGGAATCGAGGTGCACGATCGCGATCGTCCCCGTGAGCGGCCGGATCATCATGATCGTCTGGGTTTCCGTGGTACCGGCGAAGGGCCCGCCGAAGAGGAACGCGTGGCTGCCGTGAATCGCGTCGCGGCCGGTGTCCACCCACCCGAGCGGGTTGATGAAGGTCGCGTCATCCGTGTAGGTCGCCGCGAAGACGGCCGCATCCTTCGCACGCCACGCCTCCGCCTGTGCATCGACGAGCGCCTGTACGTCTTTGGACACATCGACTCTCGCCAACTGCTCCACGTGCGAATCGTTCGACTCGTCCGACAACGGCGGCGGAGAATCGCACGCGGCCAACAACCCGAGCCCCACACACAGACCCAGTACCTTCGTCCTCGTGCCTGACATGATGCACCTCCTCGTGTTGGAGCCACACTCAGCTCCGGGCGGGATCGCATGGAGCCGTGGAACGCTTGCGGGCCTACTGGAACCAGACCCTCTGTCAGAGTACACGAGAAACGGAGGGGAAAAGCGACATCGAGGTACGTCGTGAACGAATCACCGAGCGGAACGTGCCGTGACGTGCCGGGGCAGGAACCCTCGCGGTCCTCCCCAGGATCAGAGCAGCTCTTTCTGCAATTCCGCCGGGCTCTTGGGCGAAAGAAGGACGGGAGCGATGTCCAGCACGGTGTGCGCTCCATGCTCGCCGCTCCGGTGGAGCCGGAACGCGGCACGGGCGTAGGCCACGAGGACGCTGGAAGTGAACTCGGGGTTGCTGCCCAGCTCGAGCGAGTACTCCGTGAGTTGCTTGGTGCCACCGCCGGTGGTGCCACTGCGCATGCTGAAGCCCCCATGGGGCATGGCGGAATCGTTGCGCTGGAGCTCTTCGGCGGAGATGAAGTGCACCGTGGTGTCGTAGTCGGCGAAGTAGTCCGGCATGGTGACGATCGCCTGCTCCACGGCCGAGGGGTCGGCGCCGTCGGCGAGGACGACGTAGCACTCGCGGGTGTGCGCCTCCCGCGTGGAGAGCCGGGGCCGCGCTCCGCTACGCACCCGCTCGACTGCCTCGGGGGAGGGGATGGTGTACTGCACGCCCGCCTTCACGCCCGGAACACGCCGAATCGCGTCCGAATGCCCCTGGCTCAGGCCCCGGCCCCAGAAGGTGTACGTCTCGCCCTTCGGCAGGACGACTTCGCCGAAGAGGCGACTCAGCGAGAAGAGGCCAGGGTCCCAACCTACCGAGATGATAGCCGTGCGTTCGCCGGCGCGCGCGGCCTCGTCCACGGCGGCGAAGTATTCCGGGATCTTTTTGTGCGTGTCGTAGCTGTCGACGGTGTTGAAAAGCGCCGCCAGCGCGGGGCCTTGCCGGGGCAGGTCGTCCTTCGAGCCGCCGCAGAGGAGGAGCACGTCGATCCGGTCGCGGAACCGCTCGACCGTGTCCAGTGTGTGGACCGGCACCTCCGGCCCCAGAGGGCGGATGCTGGCCGGATCACGCCGGGTGAAGATCCCGACCAGTTGCATGTCGGGGTTGTGCACAAGCGCCATCTCGACCCCGCGGCCGAGATTGCCGTAGCCGGCGATGCCGATCCGGATCCGTTCAGTCATCGGCGCCCTCCTCGGTCGTGCCGAGTGAGATGGACGGCGTCTCCTTGGAGTTCTCGAGCAATTCCGGCACCTGCGCAAACGGTTTTGTGGCAGTCCTGACCAGAGCCAGCCCGCCAGACCGTTGCCGTAGCGAGTTCTGTCCGGTAGGGGGAGCAGCCACGCCACGCCCCTCCAGCCCCGACCCGAGCCGTTGCCGTCAGTGTGACTGATCGGACACACTGGATGCGGAGACTGGAGCAGGTGGAGGGCCGCAAATATATTCTGCCTCGCATTTGTCTTATGTGGGGAAGGCGTCACGGTGTCGTGGCGCCGCACGGAACTCAAGTGTCAGGGGAGTAAGGGTGGTATGCAGGGAGTGAACGATACGCGGATCATGCGGCTGGAGCGAAAGGTGCGCCGGCTCACACTGGGGATCTGGTTGATGGGCGGAACGCTGGCCGGGATCGTCCTGGTCGGGGGCACCACGTCCCAGGCGGCGACTGATGCGGCGCGGGAAGCCGTTTTGGGCGCCGATTCTATCCTCACGGTGCGAGGCCTCGTCGTAGTGGACCAGAATGGCGTGCAGCGTGCCCGCCTCGGGGCACCGCTCCCGGACCCGATCATTCGCGGTGAATCGCAGCCACGCACCGGGCCGATCTCAGGGCTGCTCATCTTCGACGCCGATGGCGATGAGCGCGGCGGTTACGCGACGGCCGACGAGTCGAGCGAAGCTTTTCTCACCCTCGATGCCAAGGATTCCCAGGTCGCGCTCTTCCTCGCCAATCCGGAGGACGGCG
>CALKIP010000219.1 GCA_937995995.1 uncultured bacterium | reverse complement strand
GGAGATCGGTCGCAAGATCGATGAGGCGAAGGAGCTCGGCGCGGTGCAGATCCTCATGCAGGGCGGGCACAACCCCTATCTGCCACTGGACTGGTACCTGGAGCTGCTGCGCTACATCAAGGAGCACCACCCGATCCACGTCCACGGCTTCAGCGCCTCGGAGATCGAGATGATCGCCAAGGTCTCAAAGCTGCCACTGGACGAGGTCCTGAGGCAGCTCCATGAGGCCGGGCTGGAATCGATTCCGGGTGCGGGCGCCGAGATCCTGGTCGATGCGGTGCGTGACGTGATCGCGCCGAAGAAGATCGATTCGAGCCGGTGGTTCGAGATCCACGAGACGGCGCACGAGGTCGGACTGCTGACCACGGTCACGATGATGTACGGCGTGGGCGAGACGTGGGAAGACCGCCTGGAGCACCTGCTCAAGGTGCGCGCCTCGCAGGAGCGCAGCCTGAAGAAGGGGAAGGGGCGCTACACGGCGTTCATCACCTGGTCGTTCCAGCCGCTGCACACCGAGATGGAAGGGTGGGGCATCGAGCTCGGGACCGGGATGGACTACCTGCGCACCACGGCACTCTCGCGGCTGATCCTCGACAACATCGAGAACCTGCAGGTCTCCTACGTGACGCAGGGGCCGAAGATGGCGCAGGTCGCGCTTACGTGTGGAGCGAACGACTTCGGCTCGCTCATGATCGAGGAGAATGTCGTCAGCGCCGCCGGGATCGACTTCATCATGCCCGAGGCGGAGATCCGGCGACTGATCGAGGATGCGGGCTTCACGCCCCGTCGTCGCTATCAGGACTACACCTTCGTCGAGGAAGGCGACGCCGGGTGCCCGTGCTGCACACGCGACGAGGCGGTGGCGGCAGGGTGATGCGAACCGAGGTCAGAGCGGCGGAACGCGCAAGCCCGGCCTGTACGGGTGCGTTTCCTTGCGCAGTTCCCACCCGGTTGGCGGAGGGAGCGGCGCCATGAGGGTCGGTATCGGTTATGATTCGCACCGTTTCGCTCCCGACCGCCCCCTCATCCTGGGCGGCATCCACATTCCCCACGAGCAGGGACTGACCGGCCACTCGGACGCCGATGCCGTGGCCCACGCGGTGACGGATGCGCTCCTGGGCGCCGCCGCGCTGGGTGACATCGGCACGCACTTCCCGCCATCCGACGAACGGTGGCGGGGTGCGGACTCGATCGACCTCCTCCGCCGCGCGGTCGGCCTCCTCGAAGAGCGTGGCTTCAGGGTCGTCAACATCGACGTGACGGTGATCTGCGAGGCGCCGAAGCTGGCACCGTACGTGCCCGCCATGCGAGAGCGACTGGCCGCGACGGTCGGCGTCGACGCGGAGCATGTCTCGGTCAAGGGGAAGACGAACGAGACGATGGGCTGGATCGGGCGGGGCGAGGGAATCGCGACGGTCGCGGTGGCACTCATCGACACCCTCGGCGACTGAGGCGGCGTACGCGGGAGGGGCCATCAGCGACCTCGTCCAGCAGCTCGCGGGGCTTCCGCCGGTCCTGACCTACCTCGTGATCGGCATGGGCGCCGCGGTGGAGAACATCGTGCCGCCGGTTCCGGCCGACACCTTCGTGCTCTTCGGGGCATTTCTCGCGGCGGCGGGCGAAGCGGATCCGGTGATCATCTTCCTCGTCACGTGGCTCGCGAACGTGATCGGCGCGATCGGGGTATTTGGCCTGGCCCGCAGGTATGGCCGGGCGTTTTTCGGCACCCCGGCGGGGCACTGGCTCCTGCACCCGCACCAACTCGCGCAGATCGAGCGCTTCTACCACCGCTGGGGCGTGCCCGCGATCTTCATCAGCCGCTTCCTCCCCGCATTCCGGGCGATGGTGCCGGTCTTCGCAGGGATCACGCATGTGCCGCTCGCTCGCGTCATCGTCCCGCTGGCTGCCGCCTCGGGCATCTGGTACGGCGCATTGGTGGCCCTCGGAGCCGCGGCCGGTCGCCGCTGGGAGACGATCGTCCAGATCTTCTCACAGGCGAGCGGCATGCTGCTCTGGATCGCGATCGTCGCCGTCGTGGCTGTCCTGATCTGGTGGTGGCGCTCGCGTCGCCTACGTCGGCAGAGATGAGTGCGTATCATCTTCAGTCGTTCCTCGACCACCTTTCTCTCGAGCGTGGGCTATCGCCGCGCACGCTGGACGCCTACGGCCGCGATGTGGGCCGCCTGATCGCGTTCCTGCGCGAGCAGGGGATTAGCCGGCCCGGCGAGGCGACGGCGACGCATCTGCGGGAGTACGTCTACCAGCTCAAGGATCAGGGGCTCCAGGCGACGTCGATCCGGCGTGGGATCTCGGCGATCCGAACCTACTACGCCTTCCTGTTGGCGGAAGGCGTCGTCGTGGCGGACCCGAGTGAGCGCCTCGAGCCGCCCCGCGTGTGGCGACGCCTGCCCGGCGTGCTGAGCCGCGCCGAGATCGAGCGGCTACTCGATGCACCGGATCCTGCCGACCGCCTCTTCTGGCGGGACAAGGCGATCCTCGAGTTCGCCTATGCATCGGGCGTACGGGTGAGCGAACTCACCTCGCTTCGCATCCGCGACATCTCCTTCGAGGAGGCCTTTGCCAGCGTCTTCGGAAAGGGTGCGAAGGAGCGGCTGGTGCCGATCGGGCGCAGTGCGATTCGGGCACTGGACGTCTACCTGCGCGAATGTCGGCCGAGACTCGAGAACGGGCGCGGTGAGGGCGTCGTCTTTCTCAACGCGCACGGGAGGCCGCTCTCGCGCATGGGCGTGTGGAAGATCCTGCGCAAGCAAGTGGAGCGTGCAGGGATCGAAAAGCACGTGACGCCCCATACCCTGCGGCACTCCTTCGCCACGCACCTCCTGGAAGGGGGCGCCGATCTGGCCGCCGTCCAGGAGATGCTCGGGCATGCCGACATCTCGACGACGCAGATCTACACACACGTGGACCGGGAGTACCTGCGCGACGTGCATCGACGCTTCCACCCACGGGCGTGAAAAGGGACATCGAGTACACGATTGAAGGGAGCGCCCGGTGACGGGTCGAGACCCTTCGGCCCTGGCGCATCGTGGCCTCGCCCGGTCCTTGCACACCGGCGGAGGCGGGAATGTTCATGGAGGGCGTGAACCTCCCGGAGTAGCTCGAGGGGTCGGCATGGATGGAGGAGCCCGGCTGGAATGACGAGATCCAGGCGATTCGGCACGGAACGCACCCGGTCCGGGGCGAACAGTTCCGCCCGGAATCCATCGCCAGCGAAGGCGGCCATGCGCCCCTGGCCGATATTGTCGGGTTCTGGCGCCGCCCGCCTTCTGCTCGCATTCGCTGCGCTGCTCTTCGCCTGGCCGTCGGAGGCAGCCGCCCAGGACGTCGTCCTCATGGGTCGGGGCGAAGCCGACCTCGACCGCCGCCTCGACCAGCTCATCGGAACCGGCAACTATCTCCTCATCTCGCGAGATACGCTCATTGCCCAAGGCGACAGTGTGCCGGGCACGCTCCTCGTCGTGGGCGCCACGCTGACCCTCGAGGGCGCCGTCGCCGGAGACGTGATCGGGGTGGACGCCAACATGTTCATCCGCCCCCCGGCACGGGTGTACGGCGATGTGGTCAACGTGGCGGGAGGGCTGTACCCGTCGGCGCTCGCGCGCATCGAGGGCGAGAGGGTCGATGAGCCCCTGGCACCGTACACCGTGATCCGAGAGCCTGGCGGTACGCTGCGCATCGAGGGCACGCTCGAGCGACCCACCTTCGAGTTCGACGGCCTGTTCGGCTTCCATGCGCCGACCTACGACCGCGTGGACGCGCTCTCCCTCGAGTGGGGTGGAGAACTCCTGCTCCCGCCCATGGGGCGAACCGAGCCTGGGCTCGAGGGGTGGGTCGGCTATGCGTCGGGGCGAGGGGCGCTGAACGGCGGGCTCGCACTCGCCGCCCGGCGCGGGCGCACGCACTTCGCCTTCGGCGGCGAGAAGCGGACCGTGACGAACGAGCGCTGGATCCGCGGCGATTTGCGCAACAGCCTCTCCTTCCTGGTCAGGGGCAAAGACTACCGCGACTACTGGGAAGCCCAACGGGCATACGCCGAGATCTCTCGGGACTTCGGCCGTGAAGGACTGGGCGCGACGGCCGTGCTCCGTGCACAGCTGGAGGACGCGGAGTCGCTCGGGGCAGGAGATCCCTGGACCCTCTTCGGCGACGATCCGAGACCCAACCTGCCGATCAACGAGGGGCGGATCTCGAGTCTCGTCCTCGAACTGGCCGGCGACTGGATCGGCCGAAACGCCGCGGCGGAGGCCGGAGTGGACTTCGAGTTCGCCGAGAGCGTGCTCGGAGGCGACTTCTCGTTCGGACGCTTCGTCGCCTGGGGCGAGTGGGCGATGGATGCCCTGGCCGACCATCTCCTCGAAGTCGAGTGGCGCTTCCAGGGGCCGCTCCCCGGCACGGAGTCACTGCCGCTCCAGCGCTGGAGCTTCGTCGGCGGCTCCGGCACATTGAATACGTTCGATGTGGCCGAGTTCCGCGGCGACCGGCTCGTCTTCGTCGAGTCGATGTACCGGATCCCGCTTCCGGAACGGATGAGCCTCTGGATCCTGGGCCCTCCCGAACTTCAGCTCATCCACGCGATCGGCATGGCGTGGTCGGAGTTTACGGATCGTGACCTCGAGCAGAACATCGGGGTTCGCCTCAAGTTCTTCAGCCCCTACGTGCGGATCATGACGAACCCCGCCGACCCGCTGGATGACATCGATGTCGACATTGGACTCACGTGGCCGTTCGGCGACGACCGCCCGTGGAGGCGGCCGTAGGCGGAACCGGCCCGAGCCCTGTCCGACGTCCTCTCACCCGGTACGGCCCGGCCCTGGCCTGTGGCACACGTTGCGCCCTCACATCGGCTTTGACACTCCCCACGCGTGCCGCTACATTCAGGCGTGAAAATTGCATGTGACACGCGGCCCTTTCTCACTGACATCCAATGCCCGCGCCACGAATCCTCGGCGTGATACCCGCCCGAATCGGGTCGGAGCGCTTGCCGCGCAAGCCGCTCCATCCTCTGGCCGGGCGCCCTCTCATCGAATGGGTCTGGCAGCGCGTCCGGCGCATGGACATCTTCGATGCGGTCGTCGTCGCGACGGACAGCGAAGAGGTGGCGGAGGCGTGCCGGACCGTGGGCGCTGCGGTCGAGATGACTGCGGCGTCGCACCCGTCGGGTACAGATCGCGTGGCGGAGGTCGCCGCGCGCCCGGCGTACGCGAAATTCGACATCATCGTCAACGTGCAGGGCGACGAGCCGTTCATGGAGGAAACGCCGGTGGCGGCCGCCGCACGGCTCGTGGCAGAGGGCTGGGATGTGGGTACCGCCGCGACGCCGGTGCACTCGCTGGAGGCGTGGCGCGACCCGGCGGTGGTCAAGGTGGTACGGCGTGACGACGGCGGCGCGCTCTACTTTTCGCGCTCGCCGATTCCGCACACCCGGGACCGGGTACCCTCGCCCGAGGAGTTGGCGTCCGAACGGTACCTGAGACATCTCGGAGTGTACGCATACACCCGGGATGCGCTCGCGCGCTGGGTGGCACTGCCCGGTGGCGCGCTGGAGCAGATCGAGAAGCTGGAGCAGCTCCGTGCACTTGCCGCGGGTCTCTCGATCGGCGTGGGTGTCGTGGATTCGGCTGAGGGCGGCATCGATACGATCGAGGACGCCAGGCGCGCGGAGGCGCGCCTCATGGCGTTGGCGAGAACGTGATATTTGGCAACGGCGAAGTGATTCATCTCAACGACGTGGAAACCGAATGACCGACGAGATTCGTCCACCGACCAAGTACATCTTCGTGACCGGCGGCGTAGTCTCTTCTCTCGGCAAGGGCATCGCCGCCGCTTCACTTGGGCGGCTGCTGGTCGAGCGCGGGCTGCGGGTGACGATTCAGAAGTTCGATCCCTACATCAACGTAGATCCGGGCACGCTCTCACCGTTCCAGCACGGTGAGGTCTTCGTGACGGACGATGGTGCGGAGACCGACCTCGACCTGGGCCACTACGAGCGCTTCATCGACGAGTCGCTCTCACAGGCGAACAACATCACGAGTGGTCGGATCTACCGGGACGTGATCACCAAGGAGCGCCGAGGCGACTACCTGGGCGCCACTGTGCAGGTCATCCCGCACATCACGGACGAGATCAAGGCGGCGATCCGGCGGCTCTCGGCGAACCACGATGTGGTCATCACCGAGATCGGCGGCACGGTGGGTGACATGGAGTCGCTGCCGTTCCTGGAGGCGATCCGGCAGTTCCGCCAGGACGTGGGCCGCGAGCACACGCTCTTCGTGCACCTCACGCTGATCCCGTACATCGCGGCGGCGGGCGAGTTGAAGACGAAGCCCACGCAGCACTCGGTGCGTGAGCTCATGGAGATCGGGATCCAGCCGGACGTGCTGATCTGCCGCGCCGACCGTCCACTCGACGAGAACATGAGGCGCAAGATCGCGCTGTTCACGAACGTGGACACCGCCGCAGTGATCGAGGGGCGCGATGCGGAGACGATCTACGAGGTCCCCCTCGACTACCACCGCCAGAAGTTCGATCAACTCGTCGTCGACCGGCTCGGGCTGAAGGGCCATGACCCGGATCTCGGGCCGTGGACGCAGATGGTCGAAACGATCAAGGAGCCGAAAAACGGCCGTGTCCGCGTCGCGGTGGTCGGCAAGTACACGGCGCTCATCGATGCGTACAAGTCGGTCCAGGAGGCGCTGGTCCACGGTGGCATCGCCAATGATGTCGGTGTCGAGATCGATTGGCTCTCGAGCGAGGCGTTCGAGGAAGATGAAGCACTGGACCGACTGGACGGCTACGATGGGCTCCTGATCCCCGGCGGCTTCGGCGTTCGGGGTGTGGAAGGGATGCTCAGGGCGATCGAGCGGGTGCGAACGGGAGGAATTCCGTTCTTCGGCATCTGTCTCGGACTCCAGTGCGCGGTGATCGAGTTCGCGCGCAACGTCTGTGGGCTGAAGCAGTCGCACTCGGTCGAGTTCCTGAGTGATACGGCAGATCCGGTGATCTGCCTCATGGACTCGCAACGACAGGTGACCCACATGGGCGGGACCATGCGGCTGGGCACGTACCCGGCACGGCTGCGGGCCGGCTCGCGTGCGAGTGAGATCTACGGCGCGCAGGAGATCAGCGAGCGGCACCGCCACCGCTATGAAGTCAACAACGCCTATCGCGATATCCTGGCCGAGAACGGGATGCGCTTCAGCGGCCTCTCGCCCGACGGCAATCTGGTCGAAATGATCGAACTGCCCGATCACCCGTGGTTCATCGGCTGCCAGTTCCATCCCGAGTTGAAGTCGCGGCCGATGCGCCCGCACCCACTCTTTGCATCGTTCATCCGGGCGGCCATGGAGCGGAAGGGCATCGTGCCGGCGGAACCCACGAAGCTGGAGGCCGAAACGGCCTCGGTGGTGGAATGATGGTACAGGGGAAGGCGGGGACGGCGGCGAAGGCGAGCACGGTGGACGACCTCTTCCGTGCCGGCGGCCCGTTCTTTCTGATCGCCGGGCCGTGCGTACTCGAGGACGACGCCCTCAATCTGCACATCGCGGCGGTGCTCGCGCGCCTGGCCGACGACCTCTCGCTGCCGATCATCTACAAGGCGTCCTTCGACAAGGCGAACCGCAGCCGTGTCGATTCCCCACGTGGGCCGGGGCTCGAAGTGGGGCTCGAGCGCCTCGCGCGCGTGCGACGTGAGAGCGGGCTCCCGGTAATCACGGATGTGCACGAGCCGTGGCAGGCGGAGCGCGCGGGCATGGTCTGCGACGCGCTCCAGGTGCCGGCGTTCCTTTGCCGTCAGACCGACCTGGTCACGGCGGTGGCAGAGACCGGCAAGCCCGTCAACATCAAGAAGGGCCAGTGGATGGCGCCGGAAGAGATGGCCGCGGCAGTCGGCAAGGCTCGAGCGGCGGGTGCACGGTCCGTCTCGGCCACGGAGCGCGGGACGTTCTTCGGCTACGGCGACCTGGTCGTCGACATGCGCTCCTTCGCGCGACTGCGCGCGGCGACGGGCGGCCCCGCGATCTTCGACGGCACGCACTCGGTCCAGCGACCCGGACAGGCCGATGGTTCGAGTGGCGGCAACCCGGAATTCGTGCCGCCCCTCGTGCGCGCGGCGATCGCGGCCGGAGCCGATGCGCTCTTCCTCGAAGTGCACCCGGACCCGGCGAGTGCCCCTTCGGACGGGACCAACATGCTGATTCTCGATCGACTGAAGCCACTCCTCGAGGAAGTGCTCGCAATACGTGAGATCGTCGGGGGCCGCGCGCCGACCATCCTTCTGGCGGAGGCGAACGATGCGTGAGCAGATCCCGGCGGAACTGGCCCGGCGAGTTCGCCTCGTGGCGCTCGACGTCGACGGAGTCCTGACCGACAACGGGGTCTACATCGGCCGCACCGAGAGCGGGGAAGCGGTCGAATCGAAGCGATTCCACATCCTCGACGGGCTGGGCATCAAAATGCTCGGCTGGGCCGGGATCCCCGTGGCGCTCGTCAGCGGACGCGAGTCCGAAGCGACACGGATCCGGGCTGAGGAACTCGGCATAGAAAGCTATCAGGATTCGGGCGCCCGCAAGCTTCCGGCGCTCGAGAGGCTGATCGCCGACCACGGCGTATCATGGGACGAGGTCGCCTTCGTGGGCGACGACCTGGCCGACCTGCCGGCGCTGAGCCGCGTAGGGCTGCCGGTAGCCGTTGCCAATGCAGTGCCTGAGGTGAAGGCGCTCGCCCGCTGGCAGACGCGCAGGCAGGGTGGCAACGGCGCGGTACGCGAATTCGCCGAGGCGCTGCTCAAGGCCCGAGGCGAGTGGAGCCGGCTCGTCGTGGAGTATCAACGCGCACGAGAAGCAATGGATGTGACCGATGAGAGCTGATGCGGGCCACGCCACGATCTCGCCCGTAGATGCGTCCGAGAACGGCGCGCGCCTCGACGACCGCGCATTACTGGACCGGGCACGCCGTGTCATCCGTCTGGAGGCCGATGCACTCCTCGCCCTCGAGGCTCGCCTCGACGAACGCTTCCTCGATGCCGTGCGTCTGGTCCTCGAGGCGCCGGGCCGCGTCATCGTGAGCGGGATCGGCAAGAGCGGGATCATCGGCCGCAAGATCGCGGCGACACTGACCTCGACGGGCACGCCCGCGACCTTCCTGCACCCGGTCGAAGGGCTGCACGGCGACCTCGGGATCGTGGGTCGCGACGACGTCGCCATCCTTATCTCAAAGAGCGGCGAGTCGGAGGAGCTGACCGGGCTGGTGGAGTACCTGACCCGGCTCGGCGTGGGCATCGTCGCGATGACCGGCCGGGCGGACTCCGCGCTCGGGCGGAGCGCCGATGTGGTGCTCGACTGCGCCGTGGCCGAGGAGGCGTGCCCACACGACCTCGCGCCGACCACCTCCACCACCGCCACCCTCGCCATGGGCGACGCACTTGCCGTGGCGCTCCTGCTGCGCCGTGGCTTCACCCGCGAGGACTTCGCCCGGCTCCACCCGGGAGGTGCACTCGGCCGCAAGCTCACGCTTCGCGTCCGCGACGTCATGCTCACGAGCGACTTCCCGTGGCTGCCCGCAGACGCCACCATGCGCGAGTGCGTCGTGCTCCTGGCCGGGAAGCGCGGGACCGTGGCGATCCTTGACGAGGGGTCGCGGGTAATAGGAGTCGTGACCGCCGGGGACCTGACCCGGCTCATGGAGCGCACCGTGGACCCACTGGGGGTGCCCGTGGCCGATGTCATGAACACCGATCCGAAGACCATAGGGCCGGACGAACTCGCCGCAGCCGCCATCTACAGGATGGAGACGCACGGCATCATGGCGCTGCCCGTCGTCGACGAGGAGCGTCGGCTCATCGGTATCGTTCACCTGCACGATCTGATGCGCGCGGGGGTGGTCTGATGCGGCGCCTGCTCCTGCTCGTGTTCACTGCATCCGCCATGGCTGCGTGCGGCTCCGAGAACCAGGGGCCGGTCGCCGGCGAGGA
Source organism: uncultured bacterium (assembly GCA_937995995.1). Taxonomy (GTDB): domain Bacteria; phylum Gemmatimonadota; class Gemmatimonadetes; order Longimicrobiales; family RSA9; genus CALBZE01. Next base: position 4,939 of record CALKIP010000219.1, on the reverse strand, counting down.
CCTCGCCCACATGGAGGCGGATCAGATCGCGACCGGGATCGAGCACTACATCACTCGGGACGGACTGCGGCAGGCGCTCCTCCGGGCGGACACCGGTTACTTCTACGAAGATTCGGCGCAGGTTCATCTTGCGGTCGTTCACCTCACGCTGTTTCAAAGCGGGGGAGAGGAGTCCGCCAACCTGACCGCCGAGACCGGCGAGCTCAATCAGCGGACCGAGGCGGCCGTGGCGCGCCGCAACGTCGTCCTGATTACGGTCGATGGACGCCGGATCGAGACCGAGGAGCTCCACTACGACCCCCGGCAACGCCGGATATGGAGTGATTCGGCCACCGTCCTGATCGAGGAGGGATCGCGCCTCCAGGGCACGAGCTTCAACGCGAACCTCGACGCGCAGGGTCAGCTCCGTGACCTCGTCCTCCACCAGCCTCGAGGACGGGCGCAGAACGTCGAGATCGATTTCTGATGCGTCGTCTGCTCGTCCTCGTCCTCTGCGCGGTCGCGTGGCCGCAGAGCGCGCTCCATGCACAGCAGGAGCCCGTTGCCCGGGACTGCGAGATCGTCGATGGCGAGGACTTGCAGGTGGTGGGTCGGGGAAGTCCGCGTGAGCGCGTCATCCTCCGCGGCAATGCCCACATACGCTGCGCCGGTGGCGTGGAGCTTCGAGCGGACACCGCGGTGAGCCACACCCTCACCGGGCACCGGGAGTTCATCGGCCATGTCTTCTATGAAGACACGGTGAAGTCGCTCACCGCGGACCGGGTCGATTACGAGCACGAGCAGGCACGTCTGGTGGCCGTCGGGAACGTGGTGCTGACGGACATCAAGGCGGGTTCCGTCGTCACCGGCACCGAGCTCGAGTACTATCGGGCCACGGAAGAACGGCCGGAACCCCGAACCGTGGTGCGGGGGCGGCCCCACGCCACGCTATACGAGAGCCCGGAAACGCAGGACGACGCCGCGACGCCGATTCCAGTGGCGGCACCGCCAGCGGACAGCGCCGCCGAGCCGTTCGAGATCGATGCCGATGAGATGGAGATCTTCGGCGAGCAGCATTTTCGCGCCACGGGTCGAGTCGAGATCGTGCGGGGCTCGACCACGGGGTTCGGGGACGCCGCCGAGTTCGACCAGGTCGCGCAGCGGCTCATCCTCGAAGGCGACGCCATCGTCGAGGGCGAGGCGTTCAGCCTGGCCGGAGACTGGATCCGCGCCTTCCTGGACGGCGATGACCTGCGCGAAGTGCTTGCACGCCAGGATGCCGTGCTCCTCTCGGAAGACCTGCGCATCGACGCGCCGGAACTCCAGGTCTTTTTCCAGGAGGGCGAGGTGCACCGGCTGGTGGCGGTGAGGATGCTCGCCGACTCGTCGGAGGTGGACGAGCCCGCGCCCATGGCGGAAGAGGGCGCAATCGTCGCCACCGCCGACTCGCTCGGGAACGCGGCCGAGGCGATGGCACCCGGCGATGACGAGATCGTCGTCCTCGCCGGTGACTCCACCGCGACGGTGATCGATTCGGTCCTGGTGGCGGCAGACTCCGCCGAGGTGGCTCCGCCGCCACCACCGTCGCGACGCACGGTGGGACCGCAGCCGCGGGCGACGGCGAGCGACTTCTGGATCATGGCCGACTCGATCGACGCCATTGCGCCCGGGCAGCAGCTCGAGCGCGTGATCGCCGTCGGCAATGCCTACGGCGAGCGGACGGCCGACTCCCTGGACGTGAAGGTGCCCGAGTTGATCGCCCGAGACTGGCTGCGCGGCGATACGATCACGGGTTACTTCGCCACCGTCCCGGTTGCGGACTCCGCGAGCACGAGCGACACGGACGACGAGCGCCCGCGGGCGAAGGCGGCACTCTCGACCGATGCGGCACCCACGACCGATATTGCGCCCGTGGATGACGGCGATTCCGTGGCGGATGGGGAAGCTGCGGAAACCCGTACTACGCTCGAGCGGCTGGTCGCTGTCGGGCCGGAGGGGCGCGCACAATCACTCTACCGAATTCGGGAGGACGGAGAAGAGGCGACACCGAGCGTGAACTTTCTGATCGCGAATCAGATCACCCTGCTCCTGAGGGATGGCGAGGTGACGAACGTGGAAGCACTCGGCCCGATCAAGGGGGTACACCTCCAGCCCGAGGGCGCCACCGACGCCGAGGCGCCAGATGCGACGGAACCCTCCGCTGAGGCGGTGGAATCGGCCACGGGCGGGTCTTGAAGGGACGGTAAGGAACTTGCTGGAAGAGATCGAGACGAACAACGCGGATGCGGCACAGACCGCCACGAACGGGACGATGACGGTCCCGGACGGGAGCTCCCTTGCCGCCCGCGGACTCGTGAAGGAGTTCCGCAAGCGCAAGGTCGTCAACGACGTGCACCTGCACGTCTCGCAGGGCGAGATCGTCGGGCTCCTGGGACCGAACGGGGCAGGGAAGACCACGACGTTCTACATGATGGTGGGACTGATCTCGCCCGACGAGGGGAGCGTCTTTCTCGACGACTCCGATTTGACCGACGTGCCCATGTACCAGCGGGCACGACGGGGAATCGGCTACCTGGCACAGGAACCGTCGATCTTCCGCAAGCTCACGGTCGAGGAGAACATCATGGCAATCCTCGAGACCATGCCGCTCCCCAGGGCGGAGCAGCGGAAGCGTCTCGAGACGCTGCTCGACGAATTGTCGATCAAGCACCTGCGGAAGTCCAAGGCGTACGCGCTCTCCGGCGGAGAACGACGGCGCCTCGAGATTACGCGGGCACTCGTGAGTCATCCGAAGTTCATGCTGCTCGATGAGCCCTTCGCGGGCGTGGACCCCATCGCGGTCCATGACATCCAGCAGATCGTGGCCGGGCTGCGGCACCGCGGAATCGGAGTGATCATCACGGACCACAACGTCGAACAGACCCTCGACATCGTGGACCGGGCATACATCATGTATGACGGACGTGTACGAGTCGCCGGAACCGTCGCCGAACTGGTCTGGAACGACGAAGTTGCCGAGATTTATTTCGGGCCGACGCTGACCGCGCGCATGCGCGAACGTTATCGCCGACCGGAAATGGTATGAGTATCAGAACCGGCCTCTATCAGGGGACACAACTCCGGCAGGAGATGAAGATCAATCCTCGCCTCTACCAGGCGATGGATCTTCTCTACATGCCGCTCCTCGACCTGCAGCAGCACATCAAGCAGGAGATGCTCAACAACCCGTTCCTCGAACTCGAGGAACCGGCTGTGGCCGAGGAGGAAACGATAAAGGACAAGGAGAGGGAGAAGGAAGAAAAGGAGAAGGAAGAGCAGATCGACTGGGAGGAGATCCTGCTCGACGGTTTCGAGGCCGGTGGCCGCCGCGCAGAGTACGAGGAAAAGGAGTACTACGAGCCAGTACCTGTCGACACTCGCGATCTGGCCGATCACTTGCGCGACCAGCTCATGCTGATGCGACTCTCGGACCGGCAGGTGCTGCTGGGCGAGGAGATCATCGGCAACATTGACGACAACGGCTACCTCTCCTGCTCACTGGAGGAGGTTCTGCACGGGCTCAACGAATGGGTCGAGCAGGAAGGTCAGAGATGGGCGGCGGAGGGTGAGACGCTCGAGCCGTTCAATCTCGAGGAAGCCGAGGAGATGCTCGCCATCATCCAGAGCTTCGATCCGCCCGGGATAGGTGCGCGCAACCTCCGGGAGTGCCTGCTGCTTCAGCTCGCGGATACGGACAGTGAAGAGACGCTCGTCTTTCGGATCGTGAGCGACTACTTCGATCAGTTGATCAACCACCGCTGGTCGGAGATCTCGAAGGAGCTGTCGATCACGCCCAAGGACGTCCAGGCGGCGGCCGACGAGGTGGCGAAGCTGGATCCGAAGCCGGGGATCAAGTATTCGAGTCCGTCGGACAACTACATTACGCCGGATCTCATCGTCGACAAGATCGATGGCGACTACCTCGTCTTCCTGAACGATACGAGCCTGCCGCGGCTCAAGCTGTCGCGCGCCTACCGCGAGATCGCCAAGGACAAGAGCAAGTTCCAGGGCGAGAACAAGGATTTCATCTCGAGCAAGCTGAACAGCGCCAACTGGATGATCCAGGCCATCGAGCAGCGCCGTCAGACGATGCTCAAAGTGATGAACTTCATCGTGGATCGGCAGCGCGAGTTCTTCGAGAAGGGCGTGCAGTACCTCAAGCCACTGACCCTGCGAGAGGTGGCCGAGGTCATCAACATGCACGAGTCGACGGTTTCTCGCGTGACGAACGAGAAGTTCGTCCAGACGCCACGGGGCGTGCTGCCGCTCAAGTTCTTCTTCTCGAGCGGTCTGTCCACGACGTCTGGCGAGGACGTGAGCGCGCGTGGCATCAAGGCGCGGATCCAGAAGCTCGTCACCGAGGAGGATCCCAGGAAGCCACTCACCGACCAGGCGATCGTAAACATCCTCAAGGAGGAGGGGATCCAGATCGCCCGGCGCACGGTGGCCAAGTACAGGGATCAGCTCGGCGTCCTGTCGGCGCGCATGCGCAAGAGGGTCTAGGACGAGCCCGCCCGATGTCCGTGGAAGCGATGACGGCTGCCCCCGAGGAGTTGCGCCTTTCGCGCGATGCACGGCGCGACTTCGTCGTCGTCGTGCCCGCCTACAATGAAGCCGAAAACATACCGGACCTCGTCCGCGAGCTGCGTGCGACCTTCGATCGCTACGGGCTCGAAGGCGAGGTCGTCCTCGTCGACGATGGCTCGACGGATGGCACCGCGGAGATCGCACGGCGAGAGGCGGCCGGCTGGGACCGGTTCCGGGTGGTCACCCACCGCCGCAACTTCGGCAAGACCGAGGCGATGATCACCGGCGCGGAGGCGAGTGAAGGCGAAGTGCTGGTGCTCTTCGACGCCGATCTGCAGCATTCGACGGACGAGATTCCACGTTTCCTGGCGCGGATCGCCGAGGGCTGGGACAT
>CALKIP010000218.1 GCA_937995995.1 uncultured bacterium | reverse complement strand
CGCGCCAACGCACCGCATCCACACGCGCTCCGGCCCGGACGCATTGTACGTGGGCGGTGACGAGTGACGCACAGGTAACGCTCAGGTGACACACCGCCCGCAATGTTTCACGGCTGGTGACCGAACGAAGCTTCCGACGCACGAGACCGTGGAACCCGACATCATGAGGAGGATCGAGATGAGAATGCTCTCCCGCACGCTTTCTCTGGCCCTGACGATGGTCCTGCTTGCCGGCATGGCGAGTCCCGTCGACGCACAGGGCATCGGCGGTCGGCACAGGCAGCGGGCAAAGGACAAGATCACCCAGCGTGCCGAGAACCGTGCCGACCAGGCGATGGAGAAGGCGCTCGACAAGACCGAGGGCGCCATCACCTGCGCCGTAACGGATACGAAGTGCGCAGAGGAGGCCGAGAAATCCGGCCAGCAGGTCGTGCTCACCGACGAAAACGGCAATGTGGTCGGCCACAGCGCGGCGGAGGCGGCGGCGCCCGGCTCCAAGGCGTGGGCGAACTACGATTTCGTGCCTGGCGAGCGGGTGCTCTTCACGGAAGACTTCAGCGCCGACCGCGTGGGCAACTTCCCGCGGCGCCTGGAGTTCATCGGCGGGAACATGGAGATCGTCGAAGCGAACGGCATGCGCTTTCTGCGGGCCTCGTCGGAGAGCCGGGTCGCGATCCAGCTGCCGGAGACGCTCCCGGAGCGCTTCACGATGGAGTTCGACATCACCGTTCCGGCCAACTGGGAATCGCTTGTCTTCTTCTCCGGCGAGGGCGTCCAGAATCTGGATGCTGCGCCTACCGGCGCGTGCTGTTACGTACCCACCGCTGCCATCTACATCGACCCGGCCCATGTGGGGCTGCGTCGGAACGGCGAGAGCAAGCCAGCCTACCGTGAGATCGGCGACCTGCTAGGATCCGGCGACCGCACGGGCAAGCTCATGCGGATCCGTATGCACGTGGATGGCAAGTATGTCAAGCTCTACCTGAACGAGACCCGGGTCGCGAACGTGCCGAACCTGGATATCCCGCGTACGGACAAGATCTACTTCGATCTGAACGCCCAGGCGGAGGTCCCCATGCTCCTCGGCAACCTGAGCGTCAACGCCGGGGGGAGCGAGATCTACGAGGCACTCGCCAACGAGGGCCGCGTCGTCACCCGTGGGATCCTCTTCGACACCGGCTCCGACCGCCTCCGCCCCGAGAGCACGCCCACGCTCAAGGAGATCGGCGAGATGATGAAGGCGCACCCCGACCTCCGGCTCCTGATCGAGGGGCACACCGACAACGTCGGGAACGCGGCGTCGAACCAGACGCTCTCGGAGAAGCGCGCCGCCGCGGTCAAGGCGTTCCTCGAGAAGGAGTACGGAATCAAGGGCGACCGTCTCGAGGCCCAGGGCTTCGGAGATACGAAGCCGGTTAGCTCGAACGACACGCCGGAAGGGCGGCAGAGCAACCGCCGCGTGGAGTTGGTGAAGCTGTAGCGCCACCGGAGACCGCGCCCCGGCAGGCAGGGGTACGACGAGCCCGATCCTTCGCTCCCGTACCACCCGCCTCCCGGGGGCCGCTCCACCCTGGAGTGGCGGAATACGCCGCGGCCTATCGTGAGGGACCACCCCCAGCCCAATGCGACGTCCGACGATTGGAATGGACCACCAGCGGACCGTGATCTCGGCTCGCCAGACCGAGTCGTGCCATGAGTTCGTGACAGGAGACCCATGCACCAAAGGATTACACGCAGAATCACTCGCACGGCGGCCGTGGCCATCCTGCTCCCACCGCTCCTCCTTGCGCTCCAGGGGTGCGATTCCGGCCCGACCGCCACGCCGGATCCCTGCCCCACGAGCGGGATGTGGGCGCTCGGAGGCGGGAGCGGCAACCGACTCGACCCCGGCTGCGCATGGACCGGCGTGATCACTCTCTCCCACACCCAGTCGACCGAGGAGGAGCACGAATTCGTGGATCCTTTCGGTACCCACCACCGGATCCTGGGTCAGAGCCGCCAGGACCGCGAGATCGAGATCCAACTCACTTCGGGTGGGGCGAACGGCACCGTCGAAGGCACGTGGACGGGGACCTGGGATATGACGGCCGTCCAGGCGTGCGATGATGGTCGGCCGGGGGAAAACGTGCAAAAGGTGTTTGAGGACTACGAGATGCAGCTCTCCGGCACCGGCGAGGCCGAGGTCACCCTCACCATTGAGCCGGACGGCGCCTACCGCCTGGACTTCACCGGCCCGAAGGAGATCTGGGACAAGACCGGGACGGTGTCCATCCACTACAACGACACCTGCCAGGACCCACCGTTCATCATGGATTACGAGGATACCGATTCGGACCGGGAGGAGTCGTCCTTTGCCCTCCCCTTCACCGTCCGGGGGAAGACCACGCCGGGGGCCGAACGGATCTCGGGTTCCGCGGAGGCGCCCTTGCCGATCATCGAACCGTTCGGGGAAGGCGGGAAGACCGGCACCATTGCGACGGCCTATTCCGCCACCTGGACGCTCGAGCGCAAGAACTAGGGCCCGAGTGGCGCGCCGTACCGGAGGGCCCGGGCGGCGCGAGTCGGGACGAGGTCACGTGAAGCGAGCGGATCCTGGCGTGGCTGGCCGTGACCTGTGCAACGACGGATCGACCGAGCAGGAAGCCCCGGCGCCAGGGCTCTCACGGCGCCCGAAGCGCATCCACGCACGTCAAAGAAAGGACAAATCGATGAGGTTCCATCACCTGGGCTACGCCCTCCTTCTCACCGTCCCGTTCGCCGCCTGCAAAGGCAAAGACTCCGCGTCCGCGGAGGGGGCGGGCGCCACCATGGAAAGCGTCGCATCGAAGAGCTCGTCGCCGACGTCGACCTATCCCACCAGGTCGGGGATCATCGAGTGGAAGAGCAACATGGTGGGCGACATGACCATGACGCTATACTTTGATGACCACGGGGCGAAGCGTGCGACCTACACGACCACGTCGATGAGGATCATGAATACCACCCATACGTCGCGGGAGGTGGAGATCGCGGTCGACGGCTGGCTCATCCACTTCGACCCCGACGAGAAGACGGGCACGCGGCAGAAGCTGAGCGCTCTCGACGCGCTCACCGGCTTCGGCTCCATGGCCGGCATGCCGGAGATTCCCAAGAACATCACCGACATTCCGGGGATCGAGGAGCTCGAGCCGCGTACGTACTTCGGCAAGGAGGCCCGCGGCTACGCGATGGAAATGATGGGGATGAAGGTCCGGTCCTGGACGTGGGAAGGCATCGCGTTCCGCACCGAGATGGACATGGGCGGAGAGGAGCCGGTCATCATGGAGGTCGCCCGTCTGGACCTCGGCGCCGACGTCCCGGCCGACCGGTTCACCGTTCCTGCCGACGTCGTTCTCACCGACGATTAGGCCTGGTGGCGGTCCGGCTCGCGCGCGGCGTGAAGGCCGTCATGGAGTTCCGCTCCGCGCCCGGCCGCAGCCGTTCACGATCTTGCGTGCACCGATGCACGGGCCGCTCCTCATGAGCCGGTGGGTCGGTGCAACGCTCAGTACCTGCCGCGGCGCTGCTTCGCCACGGCTCTGCACCGGGAGTGGGCGTAGCCGCCTTTCCGTCCCGGTTCCACCATCACTCGATCCTCGAGGTCCACCATGTCCGAGAAGAATGCCGTGAACTCCGGCCTGGCGCCGAATCTGGCCGGTGCGTTGGCGTACGTGCTGGCCCCACTGACCGGTATCATCTTCCTGCTCGTCGAGAAGCAGGACGGATACGTCCGGTTCCACGCGGCGCAGTCCATCCTCTTCGGGGTCGGCTCGATCATCCTCTGGGTGGCCAACTCGATCCTGGGAGTGATCCTGAGCGCCATCCCGTTCCTGGGCTGGATCTTGAGTTTGCTCATCACGATGGTCCTGGGGCTGGGCCTCTTCGTCCTCTGGATCTACCTGATGGTCCAGGCCTATCAGGGGCGGGAATGGGAGCTGCCGGTCATCGGTGAGCACTCCCGACGCCTCGTCGCCTCCGCATAGCCCGACGCCTGAGCCGAACCCGCCGGTCCAGACGACCGGCGGGTTCGGCACGCGCGCTCACTCCTGACGCTCGAAGCGCACCCCGATCGTGCGGCCGTTCGAGATGGCGAAGGCCGTGACCCGGCCGGACCCGTCGCCGCGGCGTGGAAGGCGACGCGTGCGTCGATGCCCGGCACGAGGACCTGGAACGAGCTGTCCGAGAGAGCGCGCAGCCGGTAGCGTTGCTGCCCCTCGATCTGTGTGTGGAAGTCTCCGTCCTCGAGGGTGAACCCGACTCGCGGTCCACCCGGGATCTGATACTCGCCGGCGTAGCGCTCCAGCGTCTCATGTGGCACGACGACGTCGCCTTCCGCGGCGGTGTCGGCCTCTGGCGAGCCGGCCTTCTGCCGCGTGTCCGGCGCGGGCCCCATCTGTTCGCCGAAGAATGCTTCGGCCACCTGATCGGCGATACGGCTGGAGTGGCCGCCGGCCAGGTTGCTCAGCACGATCACGCCGGCGTCCAGCGCCGGGTAGTACGCCACCTGCGCCGCGTGGCCGAGATCGTTGCCGCCGTGCCGGATGCGCTCCAGTCCACGTTGTTGGTCCACGATGACGCCCAGGGCGTAGTCCAGCGTGTCCCCCGTCGTGAGTACGCCGCGCGACGTCATCGCCTCGATGACGCCGGGGCCGCCCACGCGCGGGTCGCGGAAGTTGTCGAGCCACTTCGCCAGGTCGCCGACGGTAGTGTGGAGGCCGCCCGGGCCCCACGACCCGCTCAGGTCCTCGGCGCGCCGGAATCCGCCGTCTTTCGTGGGCGTGTGGCCGCCGGCGCGGCGAGGGACGAGTTGGCCGATCTCGGTCACGACCACCGTCTCCTCCATCCCGAGGGGCCGGAAGACGTTCTCCGCCATCCAGGTGTCGAACGGCTGTCCGCCCACACGCTCCACGATCTCGGCCAGGAGCAGGTAGCCGGTGTTGTTGTAGAGGAACGTCGAGCCCGGCGCCGACTGGAGCTCGGGCTGGCGCGCGACGAGGCGGAGCACCTCGTCGCGGCGGATGGCGTCACCGCCCATCAGGTCGCGGCCGCCGATCAGGAGCAGGTTCAGGTACTCACGCAGCCCACTGGTGTGATGGAGCAGGTGCCGGATCCGGATCGTGTCGCCAAATCCGGGGACCTCGGGGAGGTACACACGAATGTCGTCGTCCAGCGAGAGCTCGCCACGCTCCGCCAGGAGCGCAATGGCGAAGGCGGTGAACTGCTTGGCGACCGAGCCGACGTTGTAGCGTAGCTCCGGCGCGTTCGGAATTCCGTGCTCCAGGTCGGCCATGCCGTACCCCTTCGCGAACTCGACCGTGCCGCCGCGCACCACCGCAACGACGCCGCCCGGTGTTTCCGGTCCGTCGTAGGCGGCCATGAGCTGGTCGACCGTGCGTTCGAAGCTCTGGCCTGCGTGCATCGGGGGCGTCTCCTGTGCCGCGGCGACGGCGGTCGCGGTCAGGAGGAGGACGGTCGTGAGGATCGGGCGTATCATGAAGTCATCCTGGAGTTCGAGTCCCTGCTCGGGGCACCTGCACGTTGCCGGCTGCCCGCCTCATCGCTTCAGACGCGATCCGTACGTGCAGCGGCCGGACTGGGGTTTCAGCACTTTGGCTCCTGCAGCCTATCTGGCAAAACGGCGGGTGGGGAGGGTGCCGTGGTGAGGCCCAGTCGATGGACAGTTGGCTCGGAGCCGCAGGTGCGCAAGGGAGTTGGTCGCGGCGCGGGGCGTCGGCGAGCCGATCGGGGCGGTCTTCCTTTCCGGGTGTCGTGTCGCGTGGGGCGCCCCCTTCACATCTGTCGGTGCCCCCCTGTATCTTCCAAGCTTCTCCGGACGCATTCCACTCCAACGGACTCGTGAGGACCACGGACCATGGCCGAAACTGTCAATCCACAGGCGCCCGAGGCGCACCGGCACCACGGCATCGACTACATCGAGCTGGGAATCACCGACCTCGATACAGCGAAGGCCTTCTACGGCAGTGCCTTCGGCTGGACGTTCACCGACTACGGCCCCGACTACGTCGGCATCAGCGTGGACGGCCGCGAGGTGGGCGGGATGCGCAGGGAAGCCGAGGTCCGCGGCGGCGGCCCACTGGTGATCCTCTACTCGGACGATCTCGAGGCAACGCTCGAGGGCGTGCGCGCCGCAGGCGGCAGGATCGTCCAGGACCCGTTCGCCTTCCCCGGCGGCCGGCGCTTCCACTTCCCCGACCCGTCGGGGAACGAGCTCGCCGTCTGGTCCATGAAATGAACCCCCGAGTCCCCTATGAATCGACTTGCGAAGAATGGCTTCCGAACCCGGATGCCTGATCGCTGACAACCGACCCCTGACCCCTGACAACCGACTCCCCCATGCTCCTCGTCGAAACCCGCGTCCTGGGTCGAAGGTCGCGCCCACTCGACCGCTGGTCGATACCGGTGCCGCCCGAGTTCGGCGGCGGAGGCGGGGACGGCGCGCCCACACTCAGGGATCTGATCACACGCATCGTGCACGCGGAGGTCGAGGCGTTCGAGGCGCGGCAGGGCGCCCGGCGCCTGGTCCGCTTCCTCTCCGAGCAGGAGATCCGCGACCCGAACATCCTGGAGCGGATCCGGGCGGCGTCCTCGAGCGGGTGACGTGGTGAGTGCAAGGGCGGCTCGATCGCCGCCCTTGCACGTTCACGCTTGCCCGTGGGCCACGCGGCCGGTAAGATTGGAGTCAATTCCACCCCATATCCGACGTCGGGTACCACGATGGGGTCGGGCCGCACGGCTCGACCCTCGGGGAACGTGCACCTTCAATCGCCGATTCCTTGAGCGGACCGACGCGTCGCCTTCTCGTCTTCGAACTGGCAGGACAGCGCTACGGCCTCGAGTTGGCCGCGGTGCAGGAAGTCGTGCGAGCCGTCGCCGTCACGCGTCTTCCCGGCGCACCGCCGATCGTGGAGGGTGCAATCAACGTGCGAGGTCGGGTCGTGCCGGTCCTGGACCTGCGCTCCCGCTTCGGACTGCCGGCGCGTGAGCTTTCGTCCGACGAGCACATGATCCTGGCACGGGCGGGCCGGCGCCTGGTCGCCATCCGTGCCGACCGTACCACGTGGCTGGTCGAGGTCGAGGCCGATCAGGTTGAGGAGGCCGCGGGCGTCACTCCCCACCTCCGGCATGTGGCCGGTGTCGCGAAGCTCCCGGATGGGCTGATCCTCATCCACGACCTCGAGACGTTCCTGACGCAGGCCGAGGCGGAGGCGCTCGGCCAGGCCGTCGCCGCATCGGACCCCTCCGAGTCGGGCGTTCACGCCCGGGGCACGGCGAGTGCTGCCGACGGCGAGGTGGCCGGCGTCAGGGAGGCACCGTAAGCGTGTCGACGTGGAGCGATCCCGGCTATGACGCGGTGATCCGTCTCGTCCGCGATCGTGCGGGGCTCGTCTTTTCGCCCGCTCGTCGGGCGTCGGTCGAGAACACCATCCATCGCGCGATGGTGCGCGCCGGTGTCCGTGATGCCTGGTACTTCGCTCGCCTCTTGAATTCGGAGGTCGAGCTTCGCGACTCGCTGATCGGGGAACTGACCATCGGCGAGTCGTACTTTTTCCGTGACCCGTCGCAGTTCGAGCTGATCGAGACCGAGATCGTGCCGGACCTGTTCGCGCGGCGCCCCCCGGACCGGCCGTTCCGTGTCTGGAGCGCGGGGTGCGCGTGCGGGGAGGAGCCCTACTCGCTCGCCATCCTCTTCGACCGGATGGGGCTCGCCGGCCGCAGCCGGATCCTGGGTACGGAGATCTGCTACGCTCGGCTCGAGGCCGCCCGGCGTGCGCATTACAGCCGCTGGTCGTTGCGTGGAGTGCCGGCCCCGATGGTCGCCGAGAATTTCGAGCGGCACGGCCGCCGCTACGAGCTCGCGCCCAGGCTCCGCGGCGCCGTCGAATTCCGCCGGCTCAACCTCGCGGAAAATGTCTACCCAGCGCCCGAGGCCGGGCTCGCCGAGATGGACCTCATCCTCTGCCGCAACGTCCTGATCTACTTCGACATGGAGACGGTGGCGGCAGTCGCGGCCCGGTTGCTCGACTCGCTCGCCGACGACGGTTGGCTGCTTCTGAGTGCCTCCGATCCACCGCTGGCCGAACTCGTCCCGTGCACTGTCGTGGTGACACAGAGCGGAATCGCGTACCGGCGGGCGGGACATGCCGCGTCCTTGACGCGAATGCCCAAGCGTCCGCACGCGACCCGGGCGGGCGCGCGTCAAGGGAGCTCAAAGGCGTCTGTGCGGCCGGAGTCCGATCCCTTCGGCAGCACGGTGCCGGGTGATGGCGAGGCGACGGACTCGCGTCTCGACGTCACCTTCCCGGATGCCTTGCCGGACGGCGAGGTCGACACTGAGTGGGTGTCTGTCCAGCCCGATGATACGGCCGCTCAGTGCGATGCCGTGCGATGGAATCCTCGGCCCGACGTGGGCGCTCTGGACGGAGCCGGCGCCGCTCGGGAGCCAGGTAGCGCTGCGGCCGCCGCTGCGGTGGGCGACGAACGCGTTGTCGACGGCGTCGAGGAGAGCACTGCGGCGGATGCATGGGATGTCGAACTGCACGACGCCTACCGTCGCGGCGACTATGCACGTGCCGCGGAGCTCTGCGCCGGGGCCATTGAGTGCGACGACGATGTGGAGGCGTACTGGATCGCCTGGGTGCGGGCGCTGGCGAACGAGGGTCGGCTCGAGGAGGCGGGGCGCGTGTGCGCGCGTGGCCTCGATCGACACCGCCTCTGTTCCGAGCTGGTCCTGCTCCACGCGGTCCTGCTGGCCCAGGCGGGACGTTTCGCGGAGGCCGTGGCGGCGGCCCGGCGTGCGCTCTATCTCGACCGCGGCCTGGTCATGGCCCACGTCCTCCAGGGTCAGCTCCTTTCCCGGGTGGGTGAGCGCCCGGCCGCGCTGCACGCACTCCGCAACGCGACGCTCCTCCTCTCTCGACTTCCCGAGGACGCCGTCATCCCCGCATCCGACGGTGAGACGGCCGGTCGCCTTCTCGGTCGGGTCCGGGCCCACATGCAGCTCCTCGAAGGAGAGAACTGATGCCGGATGTGGGAGAGAAGGACTGGGCCGAGGTGCATCGACGCCTGGACTCGGCGCGGGAGGCGCTGCGCCGCCAACGCGAACACGACCCGGAACGTGAGCGCAGGACGCTCGAGGCGCGGGCCCGCTCACTTGCCCAGCCGCTCGAGCCACCCATCGCCGGGGGCGTCCTCGACGTGGTCAGCTTCAAATTGGGCAGTGAGAGCTACGCCCTCGAATCCCGCTACCTCCGGGCCGTCTTTCGGCTCGCGGATCTTTCGCCGATCCCGGGCGCACATGCACCGGTCTTCGGCGTCACGCCGTGGCGCGGCGAGCTGCTTACCGTCCTCGATCTGCGCCAACTCCTCGGCGTACCCGCCACCGGGCTCAGCGACCTGAGCCGGGTGCTGGTGGTGGGGGAGGCACGCGCGGCGTTCGGGATCCTGGTCGATGCCGTCGACGACCTGGTCACGTTGCCGCTTTCGACGATTCGGCCGCCCGCCGAGGGCGTGGCGGTCCAACGTGAATTCCTGCGCGGCATCACGGGCGAGGCCCTGATCGTGCTCGATGCCGCGGAACTCCTTCGTCTGCACGGGTGAGGATGAGGTCATGAACTGGACCATCAGCCGTCGCATCATTCTCGGTTTCGCACTCGGGCTCGTCCTGGTCATCGCCACGGCCGCCGTCGGGGTCTGGGCACTGCGTCAGACCTCGAGTGCGTACGAATCCGCTCTGCGCTCGGAGCGCGAGATCCTGCTCCCGGCGTTGGCGGCCGAATCCGAAGTAGCCGCGGCGAACGTCCACTACTTGCGCTACCTCGTCATCCGCGAAGAGCGCTTCATGCAGGCACGCGACAGCCTCCTGGACCTGGCGCGCCTCTCACTCGAGCAGATGCGTGCCGCCGAAGAGTCACCCGAAGTTCAGGCCCAGTGGATCGAGGCGGCCTCGCTCCTCGCCCGCTGGGACGAGGCCTCGCGCGCCTCCATGGCCGCCGCCCGAGCTGGCGACATGGACGAGGCCGTCCGGCTGCGCATGACCGGCACCGAACCCATCCGAGTGAGCCTCGATGCGGCCATCGCCCGGGGCATCGAACTGGTCAAGGCGCGCACGGATGCGGAAATCCAGGATGCTGAAGCGACGGCCAGGCGCTCACAGCTCGCTCTCCTGATCGGTGCGCTGCTCGCGCTCATGGTCGGAGTCCTCTCGGCGGTGCTGCTGAATCGGGCCGTGAGCCTGCCGCTCCGCCAGACGAGCACCGTCCTGGCGAACAGCGCCGCCGAGATCCTCGCCGCCACCACGCAGCAGGCGTCTGGCGCGATCGAGTCGCTCGAGGCGGTAACGGAGACGGCGGCCACGGTCGACGAGGTCGTGCAGACGGCGGAGCAGGCGGCCGAGCGGGCGCGCGCCGTGGCGGACTCCGCACGGCGAGCCGCCGACATCGGGCGCCAGGGACGAGAGGCCGTCGAGGGCTCGGTCGTCGCCATGGATCACGTGCGTGAGCAGGTCGAGTCGATCGGCGACAGCATCCTCGCCCTGGCCGACCAGGCCCAGGCGGTCGGCGAGATCATCGCGACCGTCACCGACCTGGCCGAGCAGACGAATCTCCTTGCGCTGAACGCGGCGATCGAGGCGGCGCGCGCCGGCGAGCACGGCCGCGGCTTCGCCGTCGTCGCCGGCGAGGTCAAGAGCCTGGCCGAGCAGTCGCGCGGCGCCACGCTGCGGGTGCGGCAGATCCTCGAGGAGATCCAGGACGCGACCGGCACGGCGGTCATGGCCACGGAGCAGGGGACCAAGCAGGTCGCATCGAGTGCGCGTCAGGTCACGGAGGCGGGTGAGACGATCCGCAGCCTGGCCGAGGCCATCGCCGAGGCGGCACAGGCCGCGGCCCAGATCGCTGCCTCGGCCGGCCAGCAGTCCTCGGGGATGGCCCAGATTCGCGAAGCGATCAGCAACATCCAGCTCGCCGAGCAACAGAACCTCTCGGCGACACAGCAGGCCGAGACTGCCGCCCGTGACCTCAACCGCCTCGGTGCCTCGCTCCTCGAGCTGATCGGCGGGGCGGAGAAGGCGGGCATGGCACTCCTTCTTGACGAGATCCGCGACGACGTCGCCGAAGAGACGCGCGTCGCCGCCCGATGAGGGACGATCTGGCGGCCAGGCTCCTGGCCACCTTCCTCGAGGAGCTCGACGACCAGGCCGGCGTCATGCTCGGCGAGCTGCGGGCACTCGAGTCGGATCCGACGGACGAGGAGCGCCTCAAGGCCCTTTTCCGCGTGCTCCACACGCTCAAGGGCGCGGCGCGGGTCGCGGGCGTGCCGAGCATCGAGCAGGCATGCCACGCGCTCGAGACCGACCTCGTCGACGTGCGCGAAGGCCGCGAGGAACTCGACGCCGCCCGGATCCATCTCCTCTACGCAGCTGCCGACGCCCTTGCCGATACCGGTCGAGGGATTCCTTCCGGGCAGGAACTGCACTACGCACCGATCTCCGTTCTGATCCGCCAGCTCACCGGTGCGGAGCTGCCGGAGATGTCGGCTTCAGGGGCGGGGGGCGCGGCCGAGTCGATGGATTCGGCGCCGAGCACTCCCACGAGCCCGGCCTCGCGTTCTGAGGCGGCGACGGCGACCCCGGAGAGATGGCGTGCCGCCGCCCGGGATGCGTCTTCGGCCGAGGCGACGGAGGGGCCGATTCGGGTCCAGGCCGAGGAACTCGATGCGCTCCTTGCTTCGACCGGCGACTTGCTGATCACGACCGGGAGGGTCGGGGAGCGGCCGGCCACGCTGGAAGCGCTGCACGAGCGGCTCAACGGACTGGCCGCAGAGTGGCACCGATCGGGGCCGAAGCTGCTCCTGCTCCTCGAGCGCGCCGAGGCGCCCGCAGCGCTCACCGCACTCGTACGCCGCCTCGACGATGAACTCCGCTCGACCGCGCGAGACACGGCCCGGCTCGCCCGGGACGCCGCCGGTGATGCACGCAGCCTCGGCCGTATCAGCGATGAGGTCGCCGAGAGCGTGAGTCGCATGCGACTTCGTCCCTTTGCCGACGCTTGTCAGGCGCTGCCGAGCGCCGTGCGCGATGTTGCCGAGGTGACGGGCCGCAGCGTCGCGTTCGAGCTTCGAGGCCAGGAGGTGCGCGTCGACCGCGCCATCGTCGATGCGCTGCGCGAGCCGCTCCTCCAACTCGTACGCAACGCCGTCGACCACGGCATCGAACTTCCCGCGCAGCGTGTACGGGTCGGCAAGCCCGAGCGGGGCACGGTCCGTGTCGAGGCGTCACTCGTCGGTGGCCGACTCTCGGTGCGCGTCTCCGACGACGGGGCTGGCCTGGACATCGACGCGGTCCGCGCTAGGCTCGAGGAACGTGGCCTGGAAGTTGCCCGCGACGAGCGTGAAATCATCCGCGCCCTCT
>CALKIP010000217.1 GCA_937995995.1 uncultured bacterium | reverse complement strand
CGGCGTCGTGACCGCGACAACTACGTGGCCTCGAGCCGTGCCTGAATTGGGGGCGGTGCGAATCACCCCGGGAGAGGAAGGACGAGATCGTGGAAAATCTGCCTCGAATCGTTGCCGTTCCGTTGCGGCTGGCCGCGTACAGTCTGATCCTGGCCACCTTCGTCGTGGCTGGCTGCGCGCCGGGCCACGACGGGGTACCGGCGCCGGCGGCATCCCTCGGGGCCGCAGCCGATTCCGCGGCGGACGTGTCCGCCCGGCCAGACGACGCCCCGCGCACCGACCCCGGCATTCCCGCTGCCTTCGCGGGCGCCGACACAGTGCGCATCGACACCATTGCCCTGGGAGTGCGTCACCTCTACGCGTGGGATCCGCGTGGGCCGTGGGGGATCCACCTTCTCGAGATCGATGCCGCGCGATGCGGCCCGGTCTACGAGGCGCGCAAGGCGGGCCCGCCGCAGTCGGCACGTGCGCGGACCGGGGCACTCGCGGCCGATGCACTCGCCGGGATCAACGCGGACTTCTTCAGGCTCCCCGGCGGCACCACGGTAAGTGCGCACGTGGAGGGCGGGCGGATCGTCGCGGGGCCCGGTGCGCGGCCGGTCGTCGCACTGGGGGACGGGCGGTGGTGGATCGGTCGCGCCGCGCTCCAGGGCCTCGTCGCACGGCGAGGAGGCGATGTGATCGCTCCGATCGTCCAGGTCAATCGCACGCACCCGGGCGATACGGCCGGCGTGGTGCTCTTCACGGAGTGGTACGGTGAGGCGACGCCGGTGGAGGATGCCGGGGGCGGGGAGGGCGCGGGGCCCGCGGCTGCGGGAACATCGCCTGCGGGAACGGCCGCCTCGGCTCCAGCCGGCGGGGCGGTCCGGGTGACGGCCGTCACGGTCCGGCAACTCGATCCGGCGGCGGACGCCGCACGGACATCGGGGAGGACGGTCGCGGAAGGCGCGGGCGCCGTGGGCGTCGTCGCCGCGGTGGACTCAATGGGCGGATCGCAGCCCCTTTCGCCCGGCACGGTCGTCCTCCACGGGCGTGGAAGTACTGCCGCCGCGCTGCGCCGCCTGGCCGTGGGCGACACCGTGGTCTGGAGCACGAGCGTCATATCGGCGGATGGGGCGAGGCGGGCGGCACGCGAGGCAGTCGGCGGCTACCCGGTCCTTCTGCGAGATGGCGAGTTCGCGCCGGAGATGGAAGAGGGCGTGAACCCTTCATTCGGCGAGCGGCGCCACCCGCGCACGGCGGTCGGCTTCGCAGACGACGGCCGGCGCATGTTCTGGCTCGTGGTCGATGGGCGGCAGGATCCGTACAGCGACGGGATGTCGCTACGCGAGGTCGCCACGCTCCTGCGCGATCTCGGCGCGGAGGAGGCGCTCAACCTCGACGGCGGCGGCTCGAGCGCGCTCGTCGTACGCGGCCGTGTCGCCAACCGGCCTTCGGACCCGACGGGCGAGCGGCCTGTCGGCAACGCGCTGGTGCTGGCCGGGTGCCGGGCGGAGGGCGCCGGCTAGGCTGGGGCGCCCTCTCGCCGTGCAATAGGGCCGGCCTTCGGCTCGCGCTCCCCAGCCTCCTCGGGCTCGACCGGCTCGCCCCCGGCCAGGTGCTCGGTCATCCGCCACACGTGGTAGGCGACGCGGTCGAGCCAGCGGAGCGCATCCAGGCGCTCGGCGGCAACGTCCGGCGCGATCGCACCCGCGGCTGTCTTCTGCAGCACCTCCTCACGCCTCCGTTTCCGCTGTCCGGCGATCGACTTCGACACCTTCCGGATCGCTTCTATGGGAGCTTGCCCGTCCTCGGCGCGGAGCCAGGCGTCGACCGACTCGATACCGGACGCGGCGGACGCGGCGATGTGCGCCAGCACCGGATCGGCCGCGATGGTGGACGCGTAGGCTCGGGCTCGAAGCGCCTTGGCCAGGCGGTCCAGGTGGTCGATGGCGTGTAGCACGTCGAGGTGCCGAATGTGCTCCGCGGGCGATTCGGGCTCCGTGTGCACATCGGCCAGGAATCGTCGCGTCTCGGCGAGCGCGGCGTCCGCAGCGTCGAGTCGGCGCGAGACGCGTTCCGGCTGCACGTCGCCGCGAAGCCGCTGGAGAGCTCCATCGAGGAGCACGCTCGCGATCTCCAGTGCGGTGCGACGCGTCGCCTCGATGGCCACGGCCGGCACCCGTGCGACCGAGGCGTCGAGGTTGCGCGTGATGTCCGCACCGCGCTCCGGGACCAGCCGGGCGACGAGGCGTGCGAACGGGTCGAGGACCGGCAGCAGCAGCGCGACGCCGAGCACGTTGAACACGGTGTGGAACGCCGCGATGGTGACCGCATCGCCGCCGTCGCCCAGCCAGCCTGCGGCGACGACGGCGGCCGCGAGGAGCGGCCGTAGCGCGAGGAGCGCGACCGCACCCGTCACCGCGTTGAAGAGGATGTGTGCGAGCGCGGTCCGCTTCGCCGGGACCGTGGCGCCGATCCCGGCCAGGCCGGCGGTCAAGGTGGTGCCGAGGTTCGCGCCGATGACGAGCGCGGCGGCCTGGAGCAGGTCGATCGTGCCGCCGTGCAGCGCGGTGAGCGTCGTCGCCAGAGCGGCGCTCGAGGACTGCATGACCACCGTAAGCACCGCACCGACGATGACGAGGGTGAGTCGGCCGAAGACCGACGCACCGGGGAAGCGCGACAGGTCGATCTTCGTGCCGAGGTCCTGCATCCCGCTCTGCAGCGTGTCGATGCCGAGGAAGATCAGCCCGAACCCGGCCAGGGCGAGGCCGAGGTGCGCGGCGCGTCCGCGGGCGAGGAGGCGCAGCAGCGCGCCGACGCCGACGACGGGGAGCGCAGCCGCGCCGATGCTGAACTTCAGCCCGAGGAGCGAGACCAGCCACGCCGTGCCGGTGGTCCCGACGTTCGCGCCGAAGATGACGCCGATCGCCTGGGGCAGCGTGAGGAGACCGGCGCTGACGAAGCCGATCGTGGTGAGCGTCGTCGCACTCGAGGACTGGACGACGGTGGTCACGACCACGCCGGAGGCGACCGACTTGAGTGGGCCGCCGGTCATGCGGCTGAGCACGCGCCGCAGCGCATCGCCCGCCACCGCCTTGATCCCCTCGGTCAGGAGCACCATCCCGAGGAGGAAGAGGCCTGCGCCGCCGAGGATCGCCGCGATCATCGCCTACCCTCCCACGACCACGGCGCCGGCCGTCGCGCCGGCACCGAAGGAGACGAGGAGCACCGGACCCTCCGAAAGGCGGCCCGCCTTCGCCGCCTCGTCCAGTGCGATCGGAATCGTCGCCGCGCCGGTGTTGCCGTAGCGGTCGATGTTGATCAGTACCCGCTCCTCGGCCAAACCGACCTCGCGGCCGAACGCGTCGATGATGCGACGGTTCGCCTGGTGCGGCACGACGAGGGCGACGTCGTCCATGTCGAGTCCCGCGCGCTCGAGTGCGATCTGCGCCTGTGCCGCCATGGTCCGCACGGACTGCCGGAAGAGCTTCGTGCCTTCCATGCGGAGCAGGTGCGCGCGCTCCTCGAGGACGCGCTCGTCGAACGGCCTGCGCGCGCCGCCGGCCGGGCGGACGAGCGCGCCGGCGAGGCGGCCGTCGGCCCACCACGAGGCGGAGCGCAGGGCGAGGGGCCCGTCGTCGTCACGCGCCAGGACGACGGCGCCGGCGCCATCGCCGAAGAGTGGCGCGGTTTGCGGGTCGGTGCGGTCGGTCACCGTCGAGAGCTTCTCGACGCCGACGACGAGCGCCCGCCCCGCGATCCCGCTGCGTAGCAGGGCGTCCCCGGTGATCAGCGCGTAGATCCACCCCGCGAAGCCCGCCTCGATGTCGAAGCACGCCGCGCCGAAGGCGCCGAGCGACGCCTGGATCTCGGCCGCCGTCGGCGGCGTGAGGTGATCCGGCGTCGAGGTGCCGACGAGGATCAGGTCGAGTTCGCCGATCGAGAGCCCCGCATCTTCCAGAGCGGCGCGCGCGGCCCGCGTGCCCATGACCGACGAACTCTCACCCGGCTCGGCCACCCGCCGCTCGCGGATGCCGGTGCGGCGGAGGATCCACTCCTCGTCGACGCCGGCCGATGCGGCGATTTCCGCATTGCCGAGAATCCGTTCGGGCAGATAGCGCCCCGTGCCGATGATGCGTGACATGTGGGGAAAGGTAGCGGCAGGCGGGGTGCGGCTCCAGTGGAGGCGACGAAGCTCATCCGACAGCGCTCGGCGGAGCCGAGAGAGCGCCCGCGTGCGTGAAGGATCGCCGCACGCGGGCGCGAAGTCCGGCGACGATGCGGCTCACCCCACGTGCACCACCGGCTCGCCCCGCCGCACCTCGCCTCGCGCCTCGACCCTCGCGTCCAGCGATACCGGGCCCGCCCCGTTGAAGAGCAGGAAGACCGAGCCGAAGAGCATGGCCAGCGGGGCGATGTTCGCGTTGAAAGGCAGGCCGACGTGCACCATGGCGAGGGCGACCACGAAGTTGATGATCATGATCAGCGCCGCGAGCCGCGTGTAGAGCCCGAGCGCGATGAGCCCGCCACAGAGGAACTGCGCGTAAGCCGAAAGGTGTGCGGAGGCGAGGGGGAAGGGAAAGCCGTTCGCCGCCAGGAAGTCCCGGAATTCGTGCATCCGTTCCTGGCTGAAGACGTTGTCCTGCGTGCCGTAGATCAGCACGAAAGCAAGAAAGAGGCGCAGCAGGAGGGTGCCGACGTGGGCGTGCCGCTCGAAGTAGGTGAGCTGCAGAGCATTTCTTGACATGGGTGCCTCTCCCGCTTGGAGTGGGCTCTTCCGGTCCCCTGTGGACCGGCCGGCGACGTGTACGGGCGTCCGTCAGGAGCGCTCGGGGCATCGGGCGCGCTCCTGGTAATCGTCGCTTCGGCCCGTTCCGCTGCAAGAGGCGTGGGGCGAGTGAGGGGTGAGGCGCCGTGGATGGTGTCACGGGTGGTGTGGGGCGAGGCCGCCCTCCTCACTCGCCGGGCCGCTCCACGATCGGGCACCCACCGACCTGGAGCCATTCCCAGAAGACCTCGCAGTTCCCATCGATCCGGTACTCCACGCTCCGTACGCTCGGGAACTGGAAGACGGTGGCGTTGAGTTCGCCGAGCATGATCTGGCTGCCGGCGCTGGTCGAGGCGTTCGGGATGACGGGCCGGAGGTCCCGGAAGTCGACGATGGCGTGGCCGGCTTCGTCGATCGTGGCCCTGTTCAGCATTCCCGCCGTCTCTGCGGAGAAGAAAGACGACAGCCCCTCGGCACGTTCCTCGGCCGTCGGCCCCTGGAGCTGCGCCTCCAGCGCCGCGCGCAGAATCTGCGGGGTCTCGGGGACCTGCCGGGCGACGGCGACGGGCTTCTCGTCACGCGTGAAGTGGACGTTCACGGTCGTGACGGGTGCGCCGTCCGGCGGCTCGGGCGTGGAGCCGGCGTCGTTCGCGCCGCACGCGGTCAGGGAAAGCAGGAGCGCGAGGGCCGGGAGTCTAAGCATGACAGAGGGCATCGATCGTTTCCTATTTCTCTGACGACAACGCCGTGCCGATGAAGCGTGCCGTTTCCTCCTCGGCCCAGAAGCGGGGTGCCCACGGCTTGCCGGAGACGAAGCCGACGTGGCCGCCGCGCTCGGTGAAGCCATTGATCAGGTGCGGGTTGCCGCGGATCGCGTCCCACGGGATCGCCTCGCGGGGGAGGAACGGGTCATCCTCCGACTGGAGCAGGAGGGTCGGGACGCGGATCCGTTCGAGGTACGCGGCGCTGCTCGAGCGGCGGTAGTAGTCGAGGGCATCCGCGAAACCGTTGAGTGGCGCGGTCACCGCGTCGTCGAACTCGCGCAGCGTGCGGGCACGGAGCGCCGCCTCGACGTCGCAGTGGCCGCGCAGTTCGTCGGCGCGGGCCGTGACCTTGCGCCGCAGGCTTTGCAGGAAGTACCCGGTGTAGATGCGGCCCGGGATGCCCTGCTCGAGTCGTTCCGCACCGGCGGCGAGGTCGAAGGGCACGGAAATGGTCACTGCGCACCGGAGTCGCTCGGCGCCTCTCTCACCCTCCTCGCCCAGATACTTGAGGAGCACGTTGCCGCCGAGTGAGAAACCGACGGCGCCCATCGGCACGCCGGGGTAGCGCTCGGCCAGGAGCTCGAGGACGAAGCGTACGTCCTCGGTGTCGCCGGAGTGATAGAAACGCAGCGCGCGGTTCGGCTCACCGCTGCACGAGCGGAAGTTGAGCCCGATCGGGTGCAGACCTCGATCGAGCAGCTCGCGATAGGTGACGAGCATGTAGCGACGCAGCGCCGAGCCCTCGAGGCCGTGCAGCACCAGCACGACGGGTGCGCCCTCGCGGGGTGGCGGTGTGAAATCCAGATCGACGAAGTCGCCATCCGGCGTCTCGAGCCGCTTGCGCCGCAGTCGGAGGCGCGGATCCGGCCGCAGGAACTTGCCGCCGAACGTCTGGGCGTGCGCTCCGCGCAGCCACCACGCCGGCCGGAACGGCCGGACCCGGTACGTGGACGACTCCTCCACGTCCACGGCGCCACCGGATCGGTGACCTGACACGTCGTACATCTTGTAAACCCATCCTTCCTGCATGGGGCCGCAGCGAGCTCACCGGCCAATGCCGAGCACACGTGGCCACAGAACCTTCGATGGCGTCCGACCCACCTGGGCAGAGCGCGGCCCAGGGGCATCGAACGCCATTTCGTCGGCAAGAATCGCCGCTTCATTCCGCCCGCGGGTTTCGCGGGGCAAGGGGGCAGTATAATCTAGCCGAGGGGAAGCTTCAACGCAGAACACCGTTCTGGGAGGTTCGATGAACGCGGAGATCGAACGCTGGCGGGCCGATTCGGCCGCTACACTGGCCGGGCTGGTCCACCTGAACAACGCGGGCGCGGCGCTCATGCCGAGGCCGGTCGCGGAGGCGGTGCGCACCCACCTGGACCTCGAGCTTCGGATCGGCGGCTACGAGGCGGCCGACGCCGCCGCCGACCGGATCGCCCGGAGCTACGACGACGTCGCGCGGCTGGTCGGCGCCGCGGCACGCAACATCGCCATCGTCGAGAACGCGACCGTCGCCTTCGCACAGGCGCTCTCCGCCTTCGACTTCCGGCGGGGAGACGTCATCCTGACCACCCGCTCCGACTACATCTCGAACCAACTGATGTACCTCTCGCTGCACGAGCGGCTGGGTGTGAACGTCGTGCGGGCGGAGGACACGGCGGACGGGGGAGTGGACCCCGACTCGATCCGCTACGCGATCCGGCAGCATCGCCCGAAGCTCGTCGCACTGACGTGGGTGCCGACCAACTCGGGGTTGGTCCAGCCCGCCGAGGCGGTCGGCGAAATCTGTGCGGCGGAGGGCGTCCCCTACCTGATCGACGCATGCCAGGCCGTCGGCCAGATCCCGATCGACGTCACCCGGCTGAAGTGCGACTTCCTCTCGGCGACGGCGCGCAAATTCCTGCGCGGGCCGCGCGGCATCGGCTTCCTCTACGTCTCGGATCGCGTACTCAAGAGCGGCCGTCACCCCCTCTATGTGGACATGCGTGGCGCGCGCTGGATCGAGGCGGATGCGTACGCGCTCACGCCCGACGCGCGCCGCTTCGAAAATTGGGAGTTCGCCTACGCCCTCGTCGTCGGGATGGGCGAGGCGGCACGGTACGCACTGGAAGTCGGCGTGGAGAGGGGAGGCGCACGCGCTGCCCACCTCGCCGAGTACGCCCGTGAACGCCTCTCGGACCTCGATGGCGTACGCGTCCTCGACCGCGGCGCAGAGCTCTGTGCGATCGTGGCCGTGGAGGTCGTCGGGCACGATGCGGACGACGTCGTCCGCGCGCTGCGCGAGGCGGGGATCAACACCAGCGCCGCGCGCCGTGAGCACGCGCTCATCGACATGGACGACAAGCGCGCCACCACCGCCGTGCGCATCTCGCCGCACTACTACAACACCGAAGGTGAGATCGATGCGCTGGTGTGTGCCCTGGAGGATCTCGTTCGTCAACGTGGGTGAGGGGCGCCGCCACCGATCGAGTTTCGTGTCACCGCGGAAAGCGAGCGGATGGTACTTCCAAGACGGCGACCGGCGTGATCGACATGGTCGTCACGTTTCAGGCGGAGGCGCCGCGAACGGGGGAGGTCACGCCGCGTCAGCGGTCGCCACACTTTCAGGCCTCGGACATCGCCCTCTTCCCCAGGGGCACGCTCATTGATGCCGATGGCGAGCATCACGGCTGCCGCCTCACCGCCGACTTCACGAATCGTGTCCTCTAGGCGATCGTCGCCCGCGCGGGACGGCCGGTCAGTCAGCCCAAAGTCGTCCCGATCATCCCGCCGCCCCCCTTTCGTACTGAAGCGCAGCGGCCCATTCTGCCGTGACCTTTGGTTGGTGTTCGGGGTACCATTGACGTCTGGTGCCCCGGCCGGGGCCGAGCAGTTTCGTCGCAGCAGACGCAGCACGTGAAAGATCGCATCGTCATCCGCAACGCGCGCCAGAACAACCTCAAGGGGGTCGACCTCGAACTCCCTCGGCGGTCGCTGGTGGTGCTCACCGGGCCGAGCGGGTCGGGGAAGTCTTCGCTCGCCTTCGACACGATCTACGCCGAGGGGCAGCGGCGCTACGTGGAGTCGC